>JAHECI010000341.1 GCA_024641825.1 Desulfobacterales bacterium
GCCGCAATCCGTTTCATACCCTTTATATTTTTTATCCTGGATGTAGAGGCTTTGAAGCTCTGCCAGTGTGGGAAGCCGCCAGTTGTCGTATTTTTTTTCAAGGGTATCCGGAAAGGTGTATCTGACCCATAGATCGGCCTGTTTCCAGTTGATATTGCCCTGGTTGTCGGTTTTGGCCCACATGACCCCCAGTTGATGATCCGTCACTGTCCCATCACCGTTATCCGTAAAACGGTCACCCGACCAAACCGGTGCGCCGAATAAAAGCGTACACATTAAAATGATCCATAAAAGGGCTGATTTTGTTCGGGACATGGCTGTCCTCCTTCTATCCGTGCGCTATTTTTTCCCGCAGTCGTTCAGCGTTTTTTTCATCCCGGTGGGAAAGAACGGGAACCGGCGAACGCCGGAAAAGCTTTTCGGCCACCGATCCGACAAAGATATGTTCGATATCCGTGCGTCCCTTCACCCCCATGACAATCATATCGACGTTTTCCGTAACGATCAGTTTCAACAGCTCATTGGTTGGATTGCCGACCTTAAAAATCGTTCGGACATTTTCACGATCAACATGTGAATCTTCAATAAAAATTTTCAGCAAATTTTCCCGTTCCGCTTTAACCCCTTCCACATAATGCTCGCTATCGACCTCATATCCCATGGAAGCCACCATTTCCACCGCTGAAATATCCCTGGAATTGATAATGCTGGCCACGGTTAACTGAGCATTCAGATTTTTTGCGATGTTAACGGCATAATCGAAAGTACTTTTTGAATAAGATGTGAAGTCGAGGGCCACCATTATTTTTTTGATGTCACTCATGAGTTTTTCCTTTTCATTTAACTTTTAAGACTCATCAGTTTTGTTTGTCACTTTCGTCATGCTGCAGGAACGGGCGCTGTTTTCGGGATGCGGGATCTTTGCATCAGATAAAGGAGACCGAAGACAGCCAGTCCGATGAAACATACCCAGTAACGCTGGTCATACGGAAGACCGATCCACGAGGCAATCAGGGCTGGGCGCATCATGACGACGGTGACGAACAGAAAAATCGGTATTTCATAGAATCGATTTTTTGCCACAAACCATCCCTGCGTAGCGGAAGCAAATGCAAAATTGCCGAGACAGGCCATGGCAAAAATCAGGATTGCCAGCGGCCAGCTGTAGATATTGTGAAGAATCAGGTCGCTGTTGAAAATGAACATAAACGGCAAGATAGCGGTTCGGATATCGTACATGAACCCCTGGATCCCGGTAGGGATGGGCGGTGATTTGGCGATGGCTGCCGCGGCATAGGCGGCCAGTCCCACGGGCGGGGTGTCATCGGCAAGAATCCCGAAATAAAAACAAAAGAGATGAGCGGCCATTAAAGGCACCATGAACCCCTGGCCGTGGGCAATGTTAACCATGGCCGGTGCGGTCAAAGACGCCATGACAATATACGTCGCAGTGGTGGGAAGCCCCATGCCGATGATCAGGCTGGCGATGGCAGTTACAACAACCATGATATAAATGTTTCCGCCGGAAATGGTATCGATGATCTGGGTAATCAGTCCGCCCAGACCCAGGGCTACTACACCAACGATGATGCCGGCGGCTGCCGTGGCAAGGGCCACAGCGACCATATTCCGTCCTCCGGCGGCAAGGGCCGAAAAAATGTCGACAATGCCTTGCTTGAATGCGGCGCCCATGGACTCTTTTTTCAGATAAGCTTGGACCGGACGCTGAAGCAGCATAATCAAGGCCATGACGATTACGGCTTGAAATGCGGCATGTTCAGGGGTATGCCGGGCAATGACCAGTTGATAAAGAAGAAACAGCACCGGTATAATAAAGTGGATGCCGCTGAACAGTGTTTTGAAAAACGGGGGGAGTTCTTCTTTGGACATCCCTCTTAAGCCGGCTTTGGAGGCCTCGATATGGGTAATATACAGCAGGGCCGCATATGAGGCAAATGCCGGAATTGCGGCGGCTTTAATGACCGCAATATAGGGGACGTTGACGTATTCGGCGATAATGAATGCGGCAGCACCCATGATGGGCGGGGCGATTTGTCCGTCCGTGCTGGCGGCCACTTCTATGGCCGCAGCTTTGGTGGGCGAATACCCGACCTTTTTCATGAGCGGGATGGTAAACGTGCCGGTGGTGACGATATTGGCGATACTCGACCCATTGACAAGGCCTGTGAACATGCTGCCCAAAACCGCCGCCTTGGCCGGGCCGCCCTTGAACCGGCCCAAGAGGCTCAATGCCAATTGAATGAAATATTTCCCGGCGCCGGCTTTATCCAGCATGGCGCCGAAAAGCACATACAGATAGACAATGGTGGCCGAGACGTCCAGGGGGATGCCGTATATCCCTTCGGTGGACATGGTCATCTGCCCCATGAACCTGTTGAGCGAAATGCCTTTAAAGGCGATAACGTCGGGCATATAAGGGCCAAAAAAGGCATAAGCGCAAAAAAACATGGCGATAACAGAAAGGGCCGGGCCGATGACCCGGCGGGATGCTTCCAGCAAAAGCACCACCAGGGTCAGTCCGATGACAGTATCCCTGACGATGGGTGCACCGTAGCGCATCGTCATTCCGGTATAATCGATGGCAACATAAAGTGCCGAAAGGCAGGCCATAGCGGCGACGATATAGTCCAGCAGCGGAATCTTGTCTTTTTGGGAGAAATATTTAAGACCGAAACGGGTCTTTTTTAAAAGGGGATAGTTCAGAAAAACGATCAGCATGGCAAACCCCAGATGGATGGCGCGGATAAATGTTGAATCGAGAACCAGCCAGCTGGGGATGGAGAGTTGAAAAAGACTCCAGATCACCGCAATGAAGGGGATAACGTATTTCTCAGGCCCTTTGGGTTTTCTGCTGATGCCTTCTTCTTCTTCAGCCAGACGTTTGGCCAATTCCATTCCATCATCTGTTTCATGAATGTCTTCTTCGCTCATGGGTTTCACCTAAATCTTAAATGGATGGCGGTCTTTCAGATATTGATGGTTTGCAATTATTACTGTGATCGATGTAATTGCGACAGTCTATGGGGTATAAGTTAGGGAAATATTGTTATGATAAATATTTGAGAACGGCGGCGGGCTGTTTCCCGCCGCCATACATCATTGATAAAAAGTTGCAGGCTTATTTTATTAAGCCAGCTTCCTTAAAATATTTCATTGCGCCCGGATGAATCGGCGCGGAAAGACCTTCCAGCATGTTCTGTTTGGTCAAAACGCTGTATGCTGGATGCAATTTTTTGAATTCTTCTAAATTGTCAAAGACTTCTTTGGTAATGGCATACACTACTTTGTCCGGAACCTTGGCTGAAGTGACGAATGTGGCTTTGACGCCGAACGTCGGGACATCGGCATCATTAACGGCGCCCGGATAAAATTCAATGGGGATCATGGCCTTGGAATAGTAAGGATATTTTTCCAGAAGTTTTTCAATCCCCAAAATGGAAGCAAAGCGCACTTTTCTTTTACCGGAGGTCGCTTCTTTGATGGATCCATTGGGATGTCCAACCGTATAAAAGAAAGCATCGATCCTGCCGTCCTGGAGGAGTCCGGCCGATTCAGCAGCCTTGATTCCTTCTGCCTGAAGGTCTTTTTCATAATTGAGTCCTACTGTTTCCAGCGCATCAATGGAATTTTGACGTTGGCCGGAACCGGGATTGCCGATGTTGACCTTTTTGCCCTTAAGATCTTTGATGTCTTTGATATCTGCATCAACGGCGGCAACCAGCGTGACGGATTCGGGATGGATGCTGAATACGGCCCGAAGATCTTTCTGAGGACCTGCATCTTTCCATTCTT
>JAHECI010000342.1 GCA_024641825.1 Desulfobacterales bacterium
AGACCTCACCGGCCGGCAGTCTGTATCCATTAACGGTCAGCCAATTAATATTAAAGCACCCCTCAATCCCGACAACCAGTTGGCATTGAGCACCCAGGGACCCAGTTTTCGGTTTTTGGGAGGTGGCCGGTTGGCCGAAATTGAAGAACCTAACCCTTAAGATTTCGGCAGATGCCCCCGGTGAAGGAGAAAGCGCCGGTGAACCAGGCATCCAATGCGCTTAGGGAAATTGGATAATTTCATGCCAATACCATGATCCCCTCTGCCTATAATTCAACTTTGTAATGCCCTCTTTGCCGAAGCCAGCGGATTATCAAAGTTATATCCAAAGAGGCGTGGATTTTCACCGATGACCGCCGCCGAGAAGATCGAGAAAACGTAATCATAGGTTTCGGCCGGGATCTTATCGCGGTATTGGGAAATGAATTGCCAGAAATTTCTTTCTTGGGGATTTTCGGGCATGGACTGAATCAAATCAATAATCCGGTCTTCTCCCCAATTATAAGATGCCATGACAAGCAGCCCCGAAGCCTGGGCGTCAGTCGTATAAATATCCCTCAAATACCGGGCGGCTGCAAGGGTTGATTTCCTAAAATCGTGGCGCTCGTCATCGGGATCGGGAATTGGTTCGAAGACCAGGGGGCCGGTTTTCAAGTTGTACACGTCGGCGGTTGAAGGGATAAACTGCCACATCCCCTTGGCGATGCCCAACCGGGTTTCCGGTCCGCAGGCATTGGGGTTTAAATTGCTTTCCTGAAGGGCCAGGTAAAAAAATTGCGGCGGCAAATCATGCTCGGAAAGTGTCTGAACGATTTTGGGAATGTAGCCCCTGGACATTGCCCTTTTGATCGCTTGTTCATAACGCTGGGTTGACTTCCATTTCTCGATATATTTCATGACTTCTTTGACAAAGCCTTTGGGCATATTGACTTCGCATTCTCCAAACTGGCGGGCCATTTTCAAAATGATCCGTTCCTCTTGGCTCATCCCCTTACTGTAAACATTAAGCGTATCGACAAACCGGTCATAGTTTCGTTCCAATTGCTGTTGTTTTGACCTGAAGGCTTCAATCTGCTTTTTAGACTCGGCGGTCCGGCGCTGTTCGGCATCTTTTATCACCTTGGCCAGCTCAATTTCCAAAGTTTTCATGTTGTAAAAAATATCAGCGGCCAGCTTGCGCTGCTGGCGAACTTGTCGGTGTTTATAAACAGCATAACCGCCGGTCAGAATGCAAAAAACGGCAATGACGGCAATAATTGAAACATAGATCCACCGCTGCTTTTTTTTCACTTCGGCATAAGCCCGGCGCACCATCATGGTATGCTCGCCGATGGTGTCATCTGCCTTCTGGCCGAAGTAGTGCTGTTTGTAGTCACTGAGCGTTCGAAAACCGGAAACAGGTGGTTCGGGGGACACGGGCATTTCAAGTTCAAATATAAGGCTGGGCCCGGTAATGCCCAAGCGGATTCGGGCAGTACCGGATAACGAAAATTTGTCAATTTTGCGGTCTTCAATAAACACCCCATTGCCACTTTGCAGATCTTGAATCCACCATTGGCCATCTTCTATAAACACATCAACATGATACCGACTGACCTCTTTGTTTTTGATTTGCAGCTCACAGTCTGGATGCCTTCCGATGCGAAAACGATCTGTAAAAGCGAAATTCGTGGTAGCGGCCAATCCGCTTTCAATTGTAACCTTCAGTGTTGGGGCGGCTAAAGATGCCATTGTGTGTATTGCCTGTAACCTGATCGAATGTTTTCTTGGAGGAAACCTGCTTTGATAAAACCTATGTGTGAACTTGCACCGTGAAAAGAACCATATAGCAGAAAATCTCAAAAAAAAGAACCGAGAAAATTGAAACCAAACTATTTTTGTCAAGAATGAGGCTCTGATGCTTTTGTTTTTTGAAGGCGAGTCTCAGGGGATATCGGTTTGCACCGTCCCGGGATTGGTGATCGAGATGACGCCCGCCCACGTGCACATGCACTTGCTCGTGTCGTTCAGGGCCGGCATGTTTGCGATCAGCACTGTCGGTGATCCGGGCGCCCACGGCGCGGCTGTCACCGGCACGCACGGTACAGGGGTCGGCACGCCGAGGGCAGCTGCCGTGGCCGCAATAAAGGCCGGATTTGCCGGCGCATTGCACATCCCGAAGGGCGGGATGTTCACGATCGGTTTAAAGTCCATGATGTTGGCCGCCGGTTTGTTCTCTACCATTACCCGGTTGACCGGCAGGACGATCAGTGACGACGGGGCAATCCCGAAGCTGCACTGCATCATCGCGCCCATGACTACCTGTTTTGGCATTGTAAGAAACTCCTAACTCATTCCAGAAAATATTAAAAACCGAATTTAATGAAATAACATGGGAAATAAATAATCGGTTTTATCTATGAGAAATATTTAGGCTAAAAAACTTTATTTAATCTTCCATTCAGTCTGGTTTTCAGCCCAGTCACGAATTATCTCAAATTCAGATTCGTTCGCATCCGATCCTTGAACAGGACATCCCTCAACATACCGGGCAAACATCGAAGCTACATATATGGCTTCAAGCATTCCAGGTACGGTTTCCTTCAACTGAAGGAGCCTTTTTTTGCTTTGTCCGCCTCTTTCGGTTCCGTGGGGGCTGCAGGTGAGCATCCCGAGCCTGAGCCTGCCGAGCCTCCGCTGTTGATTTTTACCATTGCGCCGGAAATGTCCACTCCGGCAGGTCCGACGGTGATAAAACTTCCACCAGCAGACAGGGAAAGCTCGGTGCCTGCCTCAATGATAACGTTCATGCCCGCTTTCAGATGGATCTCCTGGCCGGCATCCAGAGCGTGCTTTGCTCCCACCTTCTCCTGCATGTCCATACCGGTCTCAATCGAAACAGTACCGTCAACCTTTTCATTATGGTCACCTTTGACGGCGAGGTGTTTATTGCTTTCCACCAGTTCAAGCTGTTCATTTTTGATTATCAGATGGCTATCTTGACCGACCCATTCGAGCCGGTCATTCTGGGTTCGGATGTCCAGATTCTTTTCAGCATAAATAAAGATCTGCTCCTCACCTTTCTTATCCTCAAACCTGATTTCATTAAACCCTTCTCCGTCCTTTGAACTGTTGGTCTTGATCGTGCTCTTGGTCTTCTCGTCAGGGAGTTTGTAGGGTGGCTTGTTAATGCCATGGTACACACGGCCGGTGATAATGGGCCTGTCCGGGTCGCCTTCTTCAAAATCGACAATGACCTCGTGACCGATACGGGGGATGATCATGGCACCCCAGCCTGTGCCTGCCCAGTTCTGGCTCACACGGATCCAGCAGGAGCTGTTTTCATCTCTTTTCCCTTCCCTGTCCCAGTGAAACTGCACCTTTACCCGCCCGTGCTCATCGGTGTAGATCTCTTCACCCTTCGGGCCCACTACGATGGCGGTCTGGACTCCTTCAACAACAGGCCGGCGTGTATTCCTCTGAGGGCGGTACGGTACATCAAAGGGAATGCAGGAAAAAATATTGCTGTAGGAAAACGCCGACTCCTCTGCTCCCGGGACATAGGCCTGTTCTGCCTCGTGCTGGATTGAGGTAAGGACATAAGGCTTGTTGTTCATGTCTTCTCTGTAGTAGTCCTTAAGGTCAAATCTGTATCCGCTTATAAAGGCCCTGCATTCGCTCGAACCCTTTATCGTCGTGATCGCGGCCTCTTCCTCCTGCATGCGTATATTGGCCAGACTGTCGCCGTCGGCCCTTTTCCCGTACCTTCCCGGATGATCGTAGATCTCCCGCTCTCCGGGTCCCAGCTTCTTCTGGCCCGGGGCTTCAACTTT
>JAHECI010000049.1 GCA_024641825.1 Desulfobacterales bacterium
CCATATTCGCAAAAACCCTCGAGGACATGGGGACATCGACCATTTTTCGGGATAAGACCGTTTTCGTGGTCGACCATTACTGTCCCCCTGTGTCCCTTCATCAAGCAACCGTTGTACGGCAAGTACGGGACTTCGCCGCTTTTCATAACTGCAGGTTATTGGAGGGCGGGATAAAGCATCAATTACTTTTGGAAGGCGGCTACGTTCGACCGGGGATGATGATCGCAGCCACCGACTCTCACATCAACACCTGTGGTGCGGTGGGTGCCTTTGCGGCCGCATTTGGCCCGGCAGAAGCGGCAATGATGGCTGCAACCGGTTTTTCCTGGTTCCGTGTCCCAGCAACGATTAAATTTGAAATAACGGGCAAATTGGATGGGTTTATAACGCCCCGAGACATTGGGATGGCTATTCTGGGTGAAAAAGGGTTGAACTTCGCCAACTATATGGCCATGGAGTTTTGTGATCGAACCGAAAACGGACTCGGCATCGAGGCCAGAATGGCGCTGTGCAACATGTCCGCTGAAATGGGGGCTAAAACCGCCACCTTTCACGTTGACGACATTACCCGCACTTTTTTGCGTGACAGAGGGGTCAAAGAATTTCATGCATTGCCCACCGACCCAACCGGTGGTTATGCAGCGACATTTTCTGTGGATATATCGGATCTGCAACCCATGGTGGCCGTCCCGGATAGTCCCGCGAATGTGAAGCCTGCGGCAGAAGTATCCGGGAAAAAAATCGATCAGGCCTTTATAGGATCTTGTCTGGGGGGGAATATGGAGGATCTTAGAATTGCCGCGCGTATCCTTGACGGGCAAAAGGTCCATCCTCACACCCGAGCGATCATAACCCCCGCTTCTCGTCAAATTTATCGAGAAGCGCTCTCGGAGGGACTCCTCGAAGTTTTTTCGAGGGCAAATGTCCACATCAGCGGTGGGACCTGCAGTGTTTGTGTCGGCGTCGAGGCGCCTTTAATGGCAGGCGAATCCTGTATTTCAACATCCACCCGAAATTACAAGGGTCGAATGGGAAGCCTCGATTCTCAAATTTATTTAGCTTCTTCAGCCACTGTGGCAGCATCCGCCGTACGCGGAAGAATAACCGACCCCAGGGAATTCCTGTAAGGAGCTGCGATGAAACTGGAGGGAAGAGCGCTAAAATTGGGGGATGAAATCGACACGGATATCATTTTGCCGGCACGATATCTGGCGTTGCCCTTGGAAGAGTACTCGAAACATTTAATGGAACCCGCAAGGCCCGATTTTCATAAAGAGATCCAGACCGGGGATATTATTTTTGGCGGCCATGGCTTCGGTATTGGATCCTCACGGGGCCAGGCCATAGCGGCCATTAAAAATGTCGGCATAAAAGCGATCATCGCCATTTCGTACGGAAGAATTTTTTTCCGCAGCGCGATTAACGAAGGGCTTCCATTCATTGCGTGCGAGGAAGCATATATCCATACCGATGAAGGAGACATTGTTCAAATCGACCTGGAATCGAGCACCGTAATAAATAAAACAAAAAAACTCAAATTCACATTCCCGCCTTTTCCGGAGATGTTGGTGGATATTTTAACCGTCGGCGGCGGTGTTAATTACTATAAGCAACAACAGATGCATCGGTAATTTTTTAAACAACGGGGGGATAATGAAAAAAACGACCGTGCTAAGAGAATTGATAAAAAACGAAGATATCGTTGTTTTACCGGGAGTTTATGACTGCCTCTCAGCGAAGCTGGCTGAAGAGGCCGGTTTTCAAGCAGTCCTTCTCACCGGAGCAGGAATTTCGGCCAGTCTTCTCGGGTATCCCGACTTCGGTTTAATATCGATGTCCGAAGTCCTCAACCACACAAAGAATATTGTGGGATCGGTAAATATACCGGTCTTTGCAGACTGTGATACCGGATTTGGAAATCCCATCAACGTTTACAGAACCATAAAAGAGTTTGAAGGTGCCGGCGTCGCAGGGTTGTTCATTGAAGATCAAATATTTCCGAAACGTTGCGGCCATTTCAATAAGAAACAGGTCGTCTCAAGAGAGGAAATGGTCAAGAAGATTGAAGCGGCCCTCGATGCAAGGGTCGACCCGGATCTTGTCATCATGGCGAGAATAGACGCAAGGGCCGTTTACGGAATAGAGGAGGCCATAGAGCGTGCCAACGTTTACGCTCAGGCCGGAGCGGACATGGTGTTTGTGGAGGCACCGGAGACCCTCGATGAACTTCGAATGATCCCCAAATCCGTCAAAGCGCCGGCCATGGTCAACCTCGTTGAGGGGGGAAAGACGCCCCTGCTTTCGGTGGAGGCGCTTCGGGAAATGGGTTTCAAGTTCGCAAGCTTTTCGGGCTCGGCCCAGAAGACGGCCTTGAAAGCCATGCGAGATCTATTTGCCACGCTGAAAGCAACGGGGAGTCTGGATAATGCCCTTGAAAACATCGTCAGTCTGGAGGATCGAAGCCAGCTGCTTAACTTGAAAAAATTTTATGAAATGGAGGTCAAATACGGCGTCCGTGAGGGCTAACGCACGAAATTAATAATTATTCGCTTCTAAACAAGAGATTAGGAGGAATATCGATGCCTGGTAAACACAAAATAAAAGGATTGGACATCGAATGGTTGGGACACGCGACGGTGAAAATCTATACGGAGAGGCCTGTTTATATCGATCCTTTTTCAGAAGTTGTTTCCGCTAAAGATTCTAAGGCCTGTCTTATCGTCAGCACGCATCCGCATGGGGATCATTTTGACCCGGGGGCCATCAATGCCCTTTCCGGTGAAGAGACCGAAATCGTGGTAACGACCGGTACCGATACCCGCCCGATCACCGCTTCAATCATCCATACCCTGGAGGCAAACGATACCCTAATTGTACAGAGTATGGAGATCAAAGCGGTTCATGCCTATAATACAAAACGATTTCGCTCTCCCGGCGTTCCGTTTCACCCCAAAGGCTTTGGCATGGGCATCCTTTTGAAGGTTCAAGGCATATCGCTTTATTATGCCGGAGATACCGATTTGGTTGAAGAGATGACGTCCTTGCGTGACGAAAATATCGACCTCGCTTTTTTGCCCATTGGCGGCAAATACACAATGAATTTGGACGAAGCCGTTGAAGCCGCATGTGTTATTCAAGCGAAATGTGTGATACCCGTGCACTACAATCACCTTAAAGGCACCGAAGCAGATCCAGAGGAATTTAAAGCCAAAGTTGAAAAACGTGGGGGTATCGAAGTCATTGTGCTGTAGATGAGACCTTGAAGTTCGACACCCATATTTCCGGTCAGATACAGGCCGGTTGGCCGGTTGGAATCTTAGCATGACGCCTTACCGTTAATTATCATTCTCCGGATTGCACATTCCATTGGTACAATAGCGATACTCAAGCCAATAATTTAGTACGGCCTTCGATGTGCCATGCGCCGGAAGTTTGCGGTGTTGGAGATTCCGAAAATCATTGTCTCATGGCCCATGAAATTGCAGACGGTTTTAAAATCGGAAACGAAATTTGAAACTTTGGTTTTCGGTTCTGTATCAAAAGATGCCTAAAACCATAAGAAACGAAAAAAATGGAAGGAAGATGTATGTATACGAACAGAGTTCTTAGGGTGGATATGTCCGGTAAAAAGATCACCAATGAGGTTTTCGATGAAACGATGTGTCGAAAATACATCGGTGGGGTCGGTATCGGCGCCCATATCCTCTACAAGGAAGTACCGGCAGGTACAAATTGGAACGATCCTCAAAACCGACTCATTATCGGAACCGGCCCCCTCAACGGAACCGCCGTAGCAGGATCCGGAAGCATTTGCGTTGTTACCAAAGGCGCCCTGACCAATGGGGCTACTTCTACCCAAGCCAACGGTTTTTTTGGAGCGTTTCTCCGGCTCGCAGGGTTCGAAACCATCGTTGTGGAGGGGGCTTGCGACGAGTGGATGTACCTTTATATATCCAACGGAACCGCCGAGTTAAAAAGCGCCGAACATCTCGTCGGTAAAGACACCCTCGATACCGAAGCACAGATTCGCAACGACTATGGAAAGAAACGTAAGGAGATGAGCGTTTACGCCATCGGCCCCGCCGGAGAGAATGGCGTCAGATTTTCTGCGATTGTCGGCGACGATGGGCATGTTGCTGCCCATAACGGCGTCGGTGCGGTGATGGGGTCTAAAAAGCTCAAAGCCGTAGTAGTTGAACGTTGTCAAGGGGCCATAGACGTTCATGACCCCGAAACGCTTTCCGCTCTTAACAAGAAAGTGCTCCATAGAACCAAGACGGAAAGGCCCGCGCTGTATGAAGAAGGCACATCTTTCGTATTGGGGACATATGTGGATAAAGCCTTACTGCCGGTAAAGAACTTAACCACCAATGTGTTCAAGAATCATGAGAAACTGACCGGCGAGTATTACCGCAGCCATTTTGATCTGGAACCCCGTCCTTGCTGGCGATGTCCCCTCAAACACGTCCATAAGATGACGGTGACCGAAGGACCGTATAAAGGCTATTCCGGCGATGAACCCGAATATGAACTGTTTTCAGGGTTCGGCCCCCAAATCGGGCAAACCGATCCCGGGGCCGTTGTCATGCTTACCGATACTGTGGATAGACTGGGTCTGGACGGGAATGAATCCAGCTGGCTGATCGGCTTTGTCATGGAATGCTATGATAAAGGTGTTCTCAACGCGTCGGATACCGGCGGAATCGAGATGGATTGGGGAAATGTTGAAGCTGCACGGGCCATGCTGCATAAAATCGCGCGGCGGGAAGGCATTGGTGACATTCTGGCCGAAGGGGTTATGCGCGCGGCCCAAAAAATTGGCGGTGATGCCCTCGACATGGCGGTTTACGTAAAAAAAGGTCATGCTCCCCGGGGACACGACCACCGGGTACGCTGGATAGAAATGTTTGACACTGCCACTTCGGACTGCGGAACCCTATCGGTTGGGCCCCAGGCTGTAAAAGACCCTTTTTCTCCGGAAGACATCGTAAATACGTTAACAAAAAAGCGTGTGAGATCGTTTATCGATTCACTGGTCATATGTGCATTTCCTTCGAATTCCACCGCCACCGATAAAATTGGTCCCATTGTCGAGATGTTGAATGCCGCTACCGGGTGGGACTATACGGAAAGCGAAGCAAAAAAAACGGCTTTGCGTATAGACAACCTTCTCAGAGCCTTCAATATTCGGCATGGTCTGACCCCGGATTTGGAGGGCGTGTCTTCCCGTTATAGTTCTGCACAGAAGGATGGTCCCATAAAAGCCAAAAGCATTCGTCCCTACTGGGATGAGATGTTGGACGGGTATTATCAAAAAATGGGATGGGATCGAAAAACAGGCAAACCCCTTCCAGAAACGTTGAAAGCCCTTGGCCTAGGAGAAATCGTTGGCGATATGTGGGAGTCTGAAAACCAATAAAAATAAGCCATAGAATGAAAATGGCGTTAAAGATTAGATTTGCGTATTCAGAGATTTTTTTGTTTCGCAAATAATTGTCCAAGTGAGGAGTTTAGAAAATGGATATAGTCGTTTTATTAAAACAGGTACCATCTACGGAGTCACTGGTTAGGATTTCCGAAAACGGAGAATCCGTAAAGACGGATGATGTTAAATGGGTCATCAACCCTTATGACGAATTTGCCGTTGAAGAAGCCCTTCGGGTGAAGGCGGCGCATAACGGTTCGGGGTCGATCACCATTCTTTCGGTTGGACGAGAAAAAGCGGTTGAAGCCATTAGAGCTGCACTTGCCATGGGCGCCGACAGGGGAATATTGATAAACGATCCTGAAGCAACCCATTGTGATGGATTGGGATTTGCAAAAATTCTCGCGGCAGCGATAAAAAGTATACCTTTTGATCTTATCATTGCAGGCCAGCGGGCGGTAGACGGTGATAATTATCTGGTAGGATCTGCCGTCGCCGAGCTCCTCGATATCCCGGCGGTAAACATGGTCATCAAAGAGGAAGTCGCCGACGGGAAAATAAAATGCCACAGGACTGTGGAGGGCGGTATCGTTGTCATTGAAGCCTCCCTGCCGGCACTGATTACGACCCAGCGCGGACTGAATGAGCCGAGGTATGCATCTCTTCCCGGTATTATGAAAGCCAAGAAAAAGCCCCTTGAGATAAAAACCCTAAAGGACATCGGCCTCGATGCTTCCGCTGTCGGCACCCCCATGACAAAAATCATTTCATTAAAATATCCTCCTGAAAGAAAGCGGGCAGAGATTATCGAAGGTGAAACTGCCGCGACCAAGGCCAAAGCCCTTGTTAAGATTTTGCATGAAACTGCAAGGGTGGTATGACAGCGTTAAACGTACCGGAGAACAATGATTTAAGATTTTAGATATGGTTATAAGGAGATAAATATGTCGAAAGGCGTACTTGCAATAGCAGAACAGGTAGAGGGTCAATTTCGAAAGATTACATACGAAGCAATCAGTGAGGGGCGGCGCATTGCAGATGATCTCGGATGTGCGCTTTCTGTGGCGGTTTTGGGTTCGGATATTAAAAAGGCTGCCGAATCTTTGGGAAGCTACGGCGCGGACAGCATACTCGTTGCCGATGCACCGGAACTTGAAGAATACATGACCGACACTTACACCCATACCATTGCCGGCATTGTAAATGATAAAAAATTTTCCGTAATTATTTTGGGCGCATCGTCCCGGGGAAAGGATTTGGCAGCGAGGCTGTCGGCACGGTTGAATGCCCCCCTTGCCATGGACTGTGTGGCGGTCAGGCTTGACCAAGGAAAGCTTGTTGCCACCCGGCCCATGTACGGCGGGAAGATTCTTTCAGAAATTATATTTGAAAAGGAACCCCAGATTGTTGCCATCCGTCCCAATTCCGTGGATATTGCCGAATCTCCAAGGGCCGGGACCGTCGAAGACATTCCTGTCGCTAAAGGAAAGGGAGATCTTGTTTTCGTTGAAAAAAAGCTTGATACCGGCAAACTGGAACTCACCGAGGCAGATGTCGTTGTTTCAGGCGGAAGGGGAATGGGCGGTCCGGATTTTTCGGTTATCGAAGAACTGGCAGATTTACTTGAAGGGGCTGTGGGGGCTTCGCGCTCAGCGGTCGATGACGGCTGGAGGCCTTTTTCGGACCAGGTGGGGCAAACCGGGAAAGTCGTTTCACCGAATCTTTATATTGCCTGTGGTATTTCGGGAGCGATACAGCATGTGTCCGGCATAACCTCGTCAAAAGTCATCGTGGCCATAAACAAAGATCCTGAGGCGCCTATTTTCGCAAAGGCGGATTACGGAATCGTTGGAGATGTGTTTGAACTTATTCCGCTGGTTACAGAAGAGATAAAAAAAATTAAAGGCGCGTAACGGATTCGTATGCTTCAAAAGTTCGGGCAAAGGGGAATTTAAAAATTACCATACTCCCGAAACCTTATCGCTTTTAAGATTCAGGTTTTGGGAATCAACCTTTGCCCCACTTTTGAGCATGGCCAAGAATAAAGACCGATCCCGATTAAATTGAAACTTTTTATATATTCGATCATAGCCGGCGCCATTCTTTGCGGGTTCTTTTTACCGCAATTCGGAAATTATTCATCGTATATCCCCCCCATGATCCTCCTCATGCTCTTTTTTAATTTTCTGGATCTGAAGATAGAGCCCCATCGTCTTTTGAGAAAGGAGCTTTTCATTACCTTCTTTCTTTCCATTGTCATCATGCCGAGTATCATGTATTTTGTTCTTTCTGTGGGGTTTGAGCTGTCTTACCGAATGGGCCTGCTGCTCGTTGCCTGTGCGCCTTCCGGAATTATGGGGATTATTTTAATTCGGTATCTCACCTATAGTGATTACAACCTGGCTTTCAGCAATTTTCTTTTCTCAACATTCGGTTCGATTCTCTTTATACCGATTGTTTTAAAAATATTCCTCGGGCAGACGATCTCAATAGAGATGCGGCCCATCATCGTTCAAACGGCAATACTGATCGTCATCCCCTTTCTGGCAGCCCGTTTTGTCAACCGTTTTTTCACGGACAAGCAGGTGCTATGGATAAAAAAAACCTCCAACTACGTGATTCCTTCTTTGATTTTTCTTATTATTTCGACTTCCATTGGAAGCGCCGCCGGTCAACTTAAATGGGATCTGACGCTTCTGAGACTGTCCGTTTCAGTGGTGGGGATCTATTTGCTGCATGCAGGTCTTGCTTATTTTATTGGAAGCTTAATCGGTAGAAAAGAACTCAAAAATACACTGACATTTATTTCATCTTCACGAAACTGTCAGATCGTCCTGGCCCTGGCTATTTTGAATTTTTCTCCCTTAACAGCAGTCCCTATCGTTATCGGAATTGTTTTTCATCATATAACCAATGCGTTCTGGCTATGGATGCTGCAAAAATAAGCCCCCGGGAAATCCCAGCGCTCTGCAGCGATATATCCGATGACACCCTTGTCGACCAGTCCCGAAACTTCCTCCACGGTCTTGTCTTGGGTGCTGACCTTCGGATCCAAGGGCGTCGCCGCCGCACTCGGCGCCGTATTACTGCATCGAATCCGCCGTTCAATGGAGATGGGTGACAATTAACCCGCTGGAGGGAAAAGAAAGTTTTTCGCTCAATGGGGATTTAAAATATTCATCGTTATGTTACGTGTAGTGTTGAAATCCCCAAAAATTTTGTATAAAGATCATTACGTGCATCCCTGCCGCAATCGGCAAATTCTCGATGCCCATGAAAGTCTTTTTTGAAAATCATCTAACATGAAAATTAAATCTTCCATCCGTCTCCAGACCCTGGTTTTTTGTCTGGTTGGGGCGGGCTTTACCTGCATTTACATCACCCAGCCCGTGCTGCCGGTTCTTCAGATGGAATTCGGCGTCAATGAAACCATAGCTTCTTTCAGCATTTCGGCGGTCATCTTCGGAATCGCCCTTTCCAACGTGCCGTTGGGTATCCTAGCAGACCGTTATCCCATAAAACCCATCATTATGGTCGGGAGTTCGGTGGTTATGATATGTGGTCTTTTATGCGCCGTAACCGACAGTGTCATACTGCTGGTTGTCGCCCGGTTTTTTCAGGGGTTGTCTATCCCTTCCCTGACTACCTGCCTGGCCGCTTATCTCTCTAGAAGCGTTTCCAAAGAACGTCTCAATGTCGTGATCGGTTCCTACGTATCCGCAACCGTGGCCGGCGGTCTTGTCGGTCGTCTGCTCGGCGGCTGGATTCATTCACTGTTTAACTGGCGGTATGCATTCGTGATTTCAACCGTTTTATTGTTGGCGGCCACCATTGCTGCCTCCCGATTCCTGCCTCCGGAGGAAGAAGAAACGGAAACTGAAACCGAATCGGCAGGGATTATCGCGTTGATGGCTCAAAAAGACCTTTTGCGCATTTACGCGGTGGCTTCCGCGGCATTTTTTGTATTCTCAGCGATCTTCAATTATCTTCCTTTTTACCTGTCCGGGCCGTCTTTTCAGGCATCCACCGAGATCATCACATCCTTGTACCTCTCCTACATTATTGGAATCATCGTCGGCCCTTTGGCCGGCAAGCTCAGCAACAAGGCCGGAAACGGCGTGACCATAACGCTGGGTGCCGCGGTTTTCGGCATCTCTATCGGGTTGACCCTCATCCAGTCAATGTTGGCAATCGTTGCCAGTCTCATCGGGATCTGCGCCGGGTTCTTCGCCATCCACGCTGCTGCCGCAGGTTCTCTGAATCGCAAACTTACCGCCAGCCGGGGGCTGGCAAACTCTCTCTACGTGCTTTTCTATTATTTGGGGGGATTCATCGGCATTACGGTCAGCGGCTATGGATATGTTTGGGCCGGTTGGCCCGGGGTTGTAGCCCTCGGTGGTGCCGTACTTTTGGTCACGTTTATTATCGGGATCGGCGAAATTATAAAAGAGAGGGGTTCGAGAAGATAATCGTATGGGTGTTTGGGATGAAGATCGATTTGAAACCGCCCGTCGCCTCGACGCTGGATCACAATTTTATGCGCAGAACTGTTTTCTGTTTTTAAAAAAACGTCTATATCCCCAGATAAACCGCTTTGACATGATCGTTGGCCATCAACTCTTTTCCGGTGCCTTCGAGAGCGTTGCGACCGTTTTCGAGAACATAGGCCCGGTCGCACATGGCCAGGGTCTGGGTGACATTCTGCTCGACCAGAAGGATGGTGACCCCTTCCTGGTTGATCTTTTTTATCAAATCAAAGATGTTTTGTACCAGAATGGGGGCCAGACCCAGGGACGGCTCGTCGAACATCATCAATTTCGGACGGGACATCAATCCACGCCCCACGGCCAGCATCTGCTGTTCACCGCCTGAAAGGGTCCCGGCCAACTGTTTTCTCCTTTCTTTGAGTCTCGGAAACAGAGAATAGCTGTATTCCATGGTTTCATTGCGTTTGGTCTTTGCTTCGCCATAGAGTGAACCCATGATCAGGTTTTCCTCGACACTCATCTCGGGAAAAAGGCGCCGTCCTTCGGGAACGTGAACAATGCCGTGTTCAATGATCTTATTGGGCGGCAACCGATCCAGACGGATACCATCGAACTCGATGGTTCCGGACTTTGGCGTCAGGAGGGAAGAGATGGTTTTGAGTGTTGTGCTCTTTCCGGCCCCGTTGGCGCCCACTAAAACCAGAATTTCCTTTTCTTTGACCTCAAAGGTGACATCCCAGAGGACCTGCAAGTCTCCATAAAAGACATTTATTCCGTTAACCTTGAGCATGCGCTTCTCCCAAATAGGCTTCGATCACCGCTGTGTTGTTGGCGACTTCCTGGGGTGTTCCTTCTGCGATGGTCTGGCCGAAGTTAATGGCGTGAATTCGATCCGATATGGTCATGATGACTTTCATGATATGCTCCACAATCAGGATGCTAACGCCATTTCCCCTGATTTTTTTAATCAGTCCGATGGCCTCATCCAACTCCCCCGGATTTAAACCTGCGGCGGTTTCATCGAGGAGCAAAAGCTCCGGTTTTGTCGCCAGTGCACGGGCAATTTCAAGGCGCTTTCTTCCGGCGATGGGAAGACTCTTTGCCAATTTATCCTTTTGGTCGAAAAGATTACAAAAATCGAGGCCCTTCAACGCCTCGTCTTTTGCTTCCTTAATGGTATTGACCCGGCAAAAAGCCGATGCGGTGACATTCTCCAAAACCGTCATTCTGGCCAGGGGTTTTACAACCTGAAACGTCCGCCCAATGCCCAAATGGCAGATCTGGTGGGTTTTCATACCAATGATACTTTTTCCTTTGAAAAGGATGTCACCGGAAGTCACCGGAAAAAATTGATTGATACAATTAAATGTGGTGGTTTTTCCGCTGCCGTTGGGGCCTATGAGACCGACAATCTCCCCGGGTTCAACATGAAAGGAGACATCATCCACCGCCATAAGCCCGCCAAAAGCTTTGGTAAGGTTTTTTACTTCAAGAAGCGGCATAGTTTTTCCTCGAATTGTTATGCATTCGACGGTTTGATTCTAAATATATTTCGTTTGATTTTGGACCAGTCTCCTACGATACCGTTGGCAAGGAACATAATCACAAATATCACCAGCAGTCCGAATGCCAGGGCGTGTGCATGACTGACCCACTTGGGCGCCAGACCGAAAAAAGAACTTCGAAATGTCTCTTGGAGCCCCACCATAACAAAGGCGCCCACTGCAGGACCCCAGATGGTGGCGACACCGCCGACGATACCCACCAGAATCGCCATAATGGAGATATAGTGGAGAGAAAATACAACCTCAGGGTCGATGAACGCCATATAGTTCATGTAAAAAGCCCCGGCCATGCCGGTAAAAAAGGAACTGACCAGAAGGGATACATTTTTGTAGAGGGTTGTATCGATCCCTAAAGATGAAGCCGCGTCCTGATCTTCTCTGATGGAGACAAAATAATACCCCCATTTGGATTTCATAATTATCTGGATGGTATAAACACACGCAAACGCCAGAACAAGGGCAATATAATAATACGGGAGTTTGCTTTTAAACGTCTGGATGATGAGGATGCCGACCATACCATCGGTCAGGCTTTCCCAGTTGGTGGCGATCAATCGAATAATTTCGCCACCGGCAAGGGTTGCCAGGGCGAAATAAGGCCCTCGTAATCTGAAACAGACCCAGCCAACAAACAGCCCTACTATCATGGAGAAAAAACCACCGAATACCATCCCCCACCAGGCGGAGATCCCCAGTTTTGTAGCAAATATTCCGGCGGTATAGGCGCCGACGCCAAAAAATATGGCATGTCCGAAAGACACCTGGCCGGTATACCCTGCCAGAAGATTCCAGGAAGACCCGACGACAACCCACATAAAGATAATGATCACAAGATGCTGATAGTAACTCGACCGGATAACCAGCGGAAAAATTAAAAAAAGAATCCCCAAGATGATCAAGAATATATGATTTTTTTTCATAAGTTCCTCTAAATCCTGGTCAGGCGTTTCAAACCACCGGGCAGGAAAATCAGGACAAGCACAAAGATGATGAAGCCAAACATTTCTTTATACCCCATGCCGATATACGTTGCGCCTAAAGATTCTGCAATACCTAAAACAACACCCCCGACGATGGCGCCCACTGTGCTCCCCATACCTCCAAGAATAGTAATAACAAAGGCCTTCAAGGTGAAGGGACCGCCGATGTCGGGAAAAAGATAGAAAATGGGGATAAGTAAGCTTCCGGCCGCAGCCACAAGGGAAGACCCCAGCCCAAAGGTGATAACGGTGATCCGATCGCTGTTGACACCCAGCAGGGTAGCTGCATCCTTATCCTGGGCCGTGGCCCGGATAGAACGTCCGATATCGGTTTTGAGAAGGAACCAAAAAAGTGCTCCGGTAAATGCAAGGGCAAATACAAAAGCGATGACCATGGCCATATTGAAAGAAATATTGCCGAGGAAGAACACCGAAGAACTGTAGGATGTTTTTACGGTCTTATAATCGGATGAAAAAATAAAGCGGGCGATTTCCGCCAGAACCATTCCGATCCCAACGGTCATCAGCACTTGATTTTCCGGAAGAATCGATTCAATCTTCATCAGGGGGTTGAGCAAAAACTTTTGTAAAAAGGCACCCAAAAGAAACAAAGCCGGCATGGCAACAAGGAGTGAAATATACGGATCAATGTGTAAGAAGTGAAAAAGGACAAAGGTAATGTACATGGCCACCATCATCAACTGGCCGTGGGCCAGGTTGATAATGCCCATGACGCCCATGATCAGTGTCATGCCGATTCCGATCAGTCCATAAATACCACCGATTAGAACTCCCGCCACAATGGTTTGAAGGAAGACATCCATTTGAATTTCCTTTTTGTGGGGCATTGCCCGCTGCCGGAGAAACGCCGGCAGCGGGCTCTATTTACTATAAATTATCTTTACATCTTGAAATACAGTTTTGTCACTGAATCATTTCCGATTAATATCCCCAGGTTTTCATCCAGTCCACAGGATACACAAACGCTTTGGTTGCATGTTCGGTTGGCCATACAAGTTCAAGTTTACCGTCAATCCACTGAACCACATAAGTGGCGGCAATATTCTGGTTCTTCATTTCTCCCCAGTCCGTAAATTTTACAGGTCCGAAAACGGTCATCATGTCGGTTTCGGAGAGGGCCTGCTTGATATCGGCAGCCTCAAAAGACTTTGCCCTTTTTAAAACATCCGCGATCACATAACATGCAGCGTAGGCCTCAGCGCCGTGATACTCGGTGGGTTTGTTAAATTTGGCCACGAATTTATTGTAATAATCCATGGCCCCGGGAAACGGAAGAACTTCATGCCAGAGGGTGGCGGAAATGACGTTTTCAGAGGCTACCCCTGAATTCTGTGCGAATTCCGGCAGGGTAAAGCCTGCGGCTCCCCCGATAAACATCTTGGGCGTTAATTTCAGTTCCTTGGCCTGTTTCATGAGCAAAGAGGCATCCATGATATACGATACCATATAGACAATATCCGGATTGAGCTGTTTGATCTGGATCAACACCGGTTTAAAATCGATTCCACCATGTTCATAGCCTTCCTTCAACAATACCTTGTAACCGGCTTTTTCACAGGTTTCTTCAAATGATTTAGCCCCTTTGGTCCCGAACAGCGAATTTTCGTGAAGTATGGCGACGGTTTTCGGCTTGATTTTTTCAGCCAACAGGTACTCGATTGCATCGGCATAATGACTCACCGGAGGATTCAAGCGGTAGATATAATCCCAACCGGATGTGGTAATTTTATCTGCAGCACCGGTATTGACCAAAAACGGCATTTTGTTCTGCTGGCAGACCCCTGCAACTGCATAAGTGACGGAGCTGCTGTATCCGCCGCCGATCATTACGACCTTGTCCTTGCTGATCAGCTTTTCAACCACCGAACGGCCGACTTCAGGGCGACCCGTATCATCTTCCATAACCAATTCAAGTTTTTTCCCGT
>JAHECI010000343.1 GCA_024641825.1 Desulfobacterales bacterium
CCGCCAACAAAGAAGACCATGTCTCCATGGGAACCATCTCCGCACGGAAATGCAGAGACATCATAAAAAATACGGAACACGTCATCGCCACCGAACTCTTGTGTGCCGCCCAGGCCCTCGACCTGTTCACCAACATGAAACCCGGAGAAGGGACCCTTGCCGCTTATGCGACCATCCGGGATGTCATCCCGCACCTTGAAACCGATCGGATACTGGCAGATGATATCGATGCCATCAAAGCGCTTATGCGAAGCCGAAAGATCCTGGATGCGGTGGAAAAAAAAGTGGGGATAATAACTTAGTGCTCTAATTCATAGATACGATGACGATTTTTATCTGGTCACTATCCCGTATAAGCTGAAGTCCAAAAGTGTGAAGTTTGAAGTGAGCTAAAGTTATTTTTAAATGGGCACGGTGCGTTTCCCATTCATAAATGAGCAATTTTTGTCCGGATCAAGGCCGCCCCAGTTAAATAGGCTTCGCATTTCACGGGGCAGGCACAAGGGTTTGTGGCTCCCGCAAACAAAGCGGGACAGGAAGGCATACTTCCTGTATGCCGCAGCCGGAAACCCGCGGAGAACGCAGATCCGGGCAAAAAGGGCCATTTATGGATGGAAACTAGGTTAGATTTTCTATGTACTCAAGAAGCAACGGGTGGGTACACACTTCAAAATAGGGGGTATCCGTCTCCCGGAGCATTCTGAAATCATTCGGTGAAACAACCGGAATTCGCCCTTCCCGGATCACCAATCTCTGATATTTTCCCGTAGCCGTGGGGTATTTTCCGGTATGAACCGTTATTTTGCCTTCCCGGAGCTCGGGAAGATCACACACCAGGGTTTCCAGATGGATTTCGTGGGACAGTTTATCAAACCCATTGGCATTCAATTCAATGCCGTTGACATTGTAACGCAACACCCCATCGTCTTTCACCGTCGGATCTTGGGCCGATCCGCCATCAAACACATACAGATTAAACGGTCTTTTTTTATGTGACATGGTTTTGTGCAAGGGTTTTGAACACTGGGACATCCGATCGGCTGAATTGATGGCCGGTGAAATCATGATCCGGTTGCTTTCGTCAAAAAGAAACGTGGGCGGGCCGTCAGAATAACTGATGCCAATGCCCAATTCCAGTACCGGAAGTCCATGTTTCCGGCCGAGCATATTGTACTTTTGGACAATATCGAGGATGCGGACGGCCAATCCACAGGCCCGGGAAACACTGTACCACCCTTGGGGCGTGTCTTCATGCTCGAATATTGACAGAATCACCGCATCGCCCTCGATAAACACTTTTTCTGCCGCATATTCAAACAGTATACTGCTGATGGGAACGAAAAAATTGAGGCTGAAAAACGATGCCGGATTGAGACCTTTTTCCTTCATTTTAAGGATGATGTCCGAGGAATCCCGCACATCCGCTTTAAGGATGACGTGGTTGATGGGGGGCTTGACCTCCGGCGCCTGTTCATCGGGAAGCAGAAACTCGTAGAGGATACGATTCTCACGGGACAGGTCGATCATCTTTTTATCCGACAGCAGCTGTATTCGGTCCAGGGCTTCTCTGAGCATCAAAAAATTTTGAAAATCCCTGTGATAACGGACAAAATCATTTAAAAACCGTAGTAAATATTTTTTCTTCTCCTGCTTTGAAATTGTTTTCAGCGTCCTGATTTTTTTCTTCAACGGTAAAAGAGAATACGATTTTCCGTAAAACTTTTTTAAACGGTTCAGCTGGTCGACAATGGGTTTTCTGTGTTTGGGCTGGGTGAGATACTGTAAGACCTGCTGAGGTCCCAAAGGGGGACAGAAATCGAGATAAACTGTCTTCATTTCATAAGACGCCGAAATTCTATTGATAAGACCTGCTTTATTAATTTTCTTGTAAACGAAGTTTAACAGCCGGTCCTGGTGTTTGGCCATTTTTTTGAGATCCTCGATATTTTCTTGGGTCTCTTTTTCTTCTTTGAGGATTTTATAGCGCTCCCGGGTTTTAAAACCGTCAAACAAGGTTTGGACGTTGTCCACATGTTTCAACCATATATCCAATTCCTCGTACTGGGACTCCGAATCCGGTTTTCCGGTACGGCCAAATGCCGGGTGGACACGGGTCGCTTTTAGTTCCGGCCGATCCTTTGAAGACGGTGGGGCCATGAACATTTTTAACAGGATCTTTCTGAAAAGACTTCGAATCAGTATCAAAAAGTTCTGATAACTGTCCGGATCTTTTGACCGGTGGGCCAGGAGAACATATTCATCGATCATAAAATAGTCGTCAAAGGGATTCTCCACATGGAGAATCGGATTGGCAAAGACATCGTCGGGAAGATTCGCGTCCGCACCCAAAACAGACCTGCGCATTTCCTTGAGATCTTCACGCTGAACGTCCATAAAGTACCGGAACAATTCCTCTCCAACGGTCCTTAACAATGCGTTTTTATTCTGCTGGATCTCGGAAAGCTTCTCTTTTATTTGGATGTATCGATTCAATCCCTCACTGCTGGATATTTCATGTTTCCGGGCAGCCAGGTTCAGATCTTCTATGATTGTTTTGTGCTGGCGCTGAACCTCTTCGACGAGCGTTTTAACAATGGCAATCTGGGCCAGCAAATCGATTTGAATTTCGGACCCTGACTTTGCTTTGTTGACGGCAGCCTGCAATACATCGTGACAAAGTCTTTTGAATTCATCTTCCTCGATATTGAGGCTTCGGCTCTTTTCGAGGTCTAAATATTTTTTAACCTTGCCATGTTTATGAAAAAGCAGGCGCACCACGTTTCGGATGGACGCACAAAAGGCGGGACTGAGAAACACATCGTAGCGAAAATTATCGACACCCGGAACCAATCTGTCCAATTGAAACCGAAAGGAATAGGTTTCAATGGCCTGTTCGATGAGATCGGATCGTAATTTAAAAGCGTTAAACATTAATTTGAGATATGTGTATCAGCTGTTTGGGTGAAGGTTCTCAATGGAGCACACACAGGCAATACAGTATTCCCTTGCCTCGAATCGCCCCTTATCCTACCGGTTTTGGTTTATAAATCAACTCTTTCTTCGGGTATCTTAAGGGGATCACCCCATTAATATCACTAAATTTGAAATTCCTCAAGTTATTGCCGACAAAAGCCCGATCAAATTGGATTGAATGATCGTTGTCCTCCATAAATTTTTTTCCAGATCCTTTCAGGAGTACAAAGATAAAATGAAACAATATCCGGTACAAGTGGATGCCGTGCCCTCCCTCGGGGTCCTCGCCCGGGGTGTTTACATTCAAGGATGAATTCGGAAATAACGTTCTGTTTCAGTGGAATTTGAGATGGTGTTTTACAAGGAAAATGGATTGTGGTAAAAAATGATATTTGTCATTTCTTTGTACGGGTTCAGGGGGTGCGCTTCCCCGTGTAACGATATTGGCGGAGGGGCTTCGTCATTTCAATGATTTAGCTGTGGGGGAGACCGCGGCTCCCGCATGCTTTTTTGCGGGAGAACGCGGAGGGGGAAGGAATGCCCCCGCTGCTAAGTCTTTGAAATGACCAGACACGTAGACACCGGAGTGAAGCGGGGGAGCGCATCCCCTGAACACGTACTATCTCTTAAACAGTCGATACCCTCAAGGGTAAAGATCCAGGCCGACGAAAACCCTTCGCATGCCGTTTGGTATAGGAGCATTTTAAGGCGGCATGGAACAACCCCGTTGGGCATTAGATACATTTTTGAGACGGTTTCTCATCATTCCATTACAAGAATATCGGTTGTTCAAAATGTTGTCAAGCAGAGAACTTAGCACACC
>JAHECI010000050.1 GCA_024641825.1 Desulfobacterales bacterium
TGTCCGGTGAAGTAACCATGGGCGTCAAAAAAAGATGGCATGAAGCAACACAGGGTGTGAAGCTTGGGTTAAGACGCCGTTGAATCGCTTTCGGTTTCTTCCTCGGTTTTTGTTTGATCTGCTTCAGCCTCTGTCAGGGGCTCTTCAACCGCTTCTTCGTCTTTGATCCCCTTTGAGGGAAACTCAAAATCCGGTTTCATGGAGAGGATGAGTGCATCGAGTTCTCTTCCTAAAACCGTCTCTTTTTCGAGGAGAAGGTCGGCTAAAGCGTGAAGAATATCTAAATTCTCTTCTAAAACGTTTTTTGCGATATTGTAGGATTTTTTGATCAGACGATTTATTTCTTCATCGATTTTCCGGGCGGTTTCCTCAGAATAATCTCTATGTTGGGCAATTTCCCGTCCAAGAAAAATATGATCTTCCTCTTTGGCATATGAAAGGGGACCCAGCACGTCGCTCATGCCCCAATTGCGTATCATCTTTTGGGCAACATCGGTTGCCTTTTTAATGTCGTTGGAAGCGCCGGTACTAATGCGGTTGAAAACGATTTCTTCGGCCACCCGTCCGCCAAAAGCGATGGACAATTCGCTTTCGAGCTGATCCTTATATTTAAAATCGCTCTCTTCCGGCAAAAACCATGTGATGCCGGCGGCCCGCCCCCGGGGAATAATGGTTATTTTGTTGACGGCATCTGTTCCGGGGAGAAAGCGGGCAACAAGGGCATGTCCGCCTTCATGATACGCCGTGGTCTTCCTGTCTTCCTCTTTGATGACCTTGGACTTCCGCTCCAGACCCATATACACTTTATCTTTGGAATCTTCCAGGTCCGTCATGTCAACTTTTTCTTTGTTTCTTTTAGCGGCTAAAAGGGCCGCTTCGTTCACAAGGTTCTCTAAATCTGCACCCGAGAAACCGGGGGTTCCTTTTGCCAGCACAAGAGGATTGACATCCGGTGAAACCGATGTTTTTTTCATGTGAACTTTAAGGATTTTTTCACGGCCGAGAATATCCGGCAGGGGCACAACCACCTGGCGATCAAACCGGCCGGGACGTAAAAGGGCAGGGTCAAGCACATCCGGACGGTTCGTGGCGGATATAAGGATGACGCCCTCATTCGATTCAAACCCGTCCATTTCGACCAGAAGTTGGTTTAACGTCTGTTCTCTTTCATCATGGCCGCCGCCGAGCCCGGCGCCCCTGTGCCGTCCAACCGCATCGATTTCATCGATGAAAATTATGCAGGGGGCGTTCTTTTTCCCCTGGACAAACAGATCTCTCACCCGCGATGCGCCAACACCGACAAACATTTCAACGAAATCCGAACCACTGATATGAAAGAATGGAACATCGGCTTCGCCTGCAATGGCACGTGCAAGGAGGGTTTTACCGGTTCCCGGGGATCCCATCAAAAGAACACCTTTGGGGATCCTTCCGCCAAGCCGGGTGAATTTTTTAGGTTCTCTTAAAAACTCGATAATTTCTCCCAGCTCTTCTTTGGCCTCATCGATGCCGGCAACATCCTCAAAAGTGACCTTTTTCGATTGATCGGATTGCAAACGGGCCCGACTTTTGCCGAAAGACATGGCTTTTCCGCCGCCGGATTGCATTTGACGCATAAAAAATATCCATACACCGATAAGAACAATCATCGGGAACCATGAAACCAGTATCGACATATACCATGGGGAGTCGCTTTCGGGTTTGGCGTTAATGGAAACACCTTTGTCCCGGAGGATTTTGATGAGATCATTATCCTGGGGCGCATATATTTTGAAGCGAGTGTGGTTTACATCCGTAACAAAGAGCTGTTGGCCCTGTATAACCACATCAGAAATGCGATCACTATCGACCATGGCAAGAAATTCAGAATAACTGAGATTGGTTTCCGCCATGTGTTGTTGATTGAAAAGGTTGTAAAGCATGACCATCATCAGCGTGATGACTATCCATAAAGCCAGATTTTTATAGAAAGGATTCAAAAGACTTAGCCCCCTTTTAAGACAATTTATGATACGTCTATATTAATCATCATTATCGATTAGGCAAGAAAAAGTTCCACGATTAAGCAAGAAAAAATTCTACTTTCAGGACATTTCGGGTTGAAGGTGTCATTTTAACAGATTCATCTGCTCGATGGCCGACCACCCAAATTATTTTATTTCGGCTTAACAGAATGGGGCATTTTATCCGTTCATTCCGCGGGACTTTTTTGTCGATAAAGAATTTCTTCAACTTTTGAGTTCCGTCCATCCCCATGGGCCGAAACGCGTCTCCCTGCCGGTAGTTCCTTACAACCATCGGAAAGCCTAAGGTATCTTTATCAAAAAAACCGGTGTATTGTCCAGCACAACAACCATCGGGCAGGGTTTCGGTGCTCATTTCAGTAAATTCCATGTGGGCGCCGATTTCTTCGATAAATACAGATTCGGGTTTTGGGATTTTGTATTCGAAAACAAGGGGGTCGGAATGGCCGGATTCCACGTCAAGATTCCGTAATGGGCTTTTTTCCCGGGAAATCAATAGAACGTCTCCGTTTCGCCGGATTCTGATACGATCCGGAAGATCGAGTCTCCCATTCGCCGGTCCTTTTTTCAAAAGGTCTATCACGGCGTCGATGTTGACAAAACTAATACGCCGTAAATCCCCCTTTATTCTTAAAATGGCTTTTCGTAATATTCGGCGTTGGGCTGCGGTATGCAATCGATCAAGCATCGGGACAGAGAACGAGATACGATCATTCTTAACGTCCAACACACTTTTTTCAAAAAGGGGATGAATGACATCTTCAATCCAGGCTTCTTCAGAAAGCATAATCGATGAAAGCCGGTTGAGTGTATCAGAAATATTCGGATTATAATCGCTTTTTAACAATGGAATTAATTTGTGGCGGACGCTGTTCCTTAAATATCTCGTATCCCTGTTGGATGCGTCAGAAACGTATGTCAATCTATTTTGATTTAAAAAATCGATGATTTCGGTGCGCCTTAAATTTATCAATGGCCGGATAATCTTCCCGTCTCTTACCGGTGGTATCCCTGAAAGACCCAGAGGTCCGCTTCCTCGGAAAAGGTTCATCAAAACAAGTTCTGCATTATCGTCCGAATGATGTCCGAGTGCAATTTTATGGTATCCATTTGCTTCCGCGACGCTATTTAAAAAGGTGTATCGAACGTGCCGGGCAGCTTCTTCGAGTGAAAGCCTGTTTTTAATCTGATATTCAAGAACATCCTCTTTATGACTATGGCAAGGCAGTCCCAATCGTTCTGAAAGGGTTTCAACAAATACAGCTTCTTTGTCCGAGTCGTTTTGGCGGAGGTCGTGATTTAGATGGGCGATGCCAAGTTTTAGGGAAAAACGTTCGGTCAATGCACGCAGCATGTGAAGTAGGGCGACGGAATCCGGTCCCCCGGATACCCCAACGACAACGGAATCTTTTTCTTTGAGCATTCCGTGGGCAATAACGGTCTCTTCAACAATTCGTAATAATTTCTTATTCAAATCTTTGTGCAATACGGGCATGATCCTGTGACTATTAATTGCTTGGGTTTTGAAAAAATTGTATAGATTTCAAGAGCTTTAATTATGAACCGCCGATTCTTCCATGTCAATAAAAAACACCGGATATCTCGCATGTTCGGTGATGCGAGTTTGGGCGAGATGGGGTATTGGAATCATTAAGAATTCCAGTTTTAACGGGGCAACGCCACCGGATAATAACATTGCCAAGCAATTTTATAACTTGAATTTTTTTTTTATCGATTATATTTATGTCATGGTTGTGCTAGGTGGGGAGCTAGCGGTGCCCTATTCCCGAAATCCGCTTTATGCGGGACTGAATTCCCTCTAAAGGGTTTGAACCTGGGAGCCTATAGGTCATCCTGATCGGCCGCCGCGCAACAGACGGTTACGAACCTCGTCAGGTCCGGAAGGAAGCAGCGATAAGTAATGCGGTCTGTGTCGTGGATCGATCCCGGTCATATTTTTGGCTTATTATTTTTCAGCAAAGATTCGATAGAGGGTGCACAACCAAATTATTATCCTTCTCATTTTTTGTGCTGTTTTCAGGCCCTCTAAATTCCTCAACCTAAAATTCCCGTTTCCGCCTTGACAATATTATAGACAGTCTTATTTTCTTAGCAATGTTGTGATTTTAGCCCGAAATTTTTAAAATTTGGCTGACAAATATTCAAAAAATTAGGAGATAACAACGGCAGATGGGAAAAAGCAAGAAAATCAAAGTTCATACCCCGGGTGAAGAGACCGTTATTGAAGACAAAATCGATCATAAGAACGATTCGACCCAAAAAGATAAAGAAGATAAAGTAGAGACCGTTGATCCTATCAAAGCGTTGGAAGAAAAACTTGACTCCGTGGAACAGGAGGCCAAAGATAATTATGATCGTTGGTTGAGGGTGTCCGCCGAGTTTGAAAACTACCAAAAGCGTGCTGCACGCGAAATGAATGATTTCAGGAAGTTTGCCAATGAAAGCTTTGTAAAGGCCATGCTCCCGGTGGTCGACAACTTGGATCGCGCCATCGAATCTTCAAGTAACGATAAACATGCCGACCGGTCGATGTTGGAAGGTGTCAACATGACCCTCAAGGAAATCCTCAAAGTTTTTGAGCAGTTCAATGTTAAACCGTTTGAGTCCCTGGGAAAGTCCTTTGATCCGAGTTTTCATCAGGCGGTCATGCAAGAAGAAACCGAAGCGCATCCCGAAAACTCTGTCGTTAATGAGCTGCAAAAAGGGTATATGATGCATGACAGGCTACTGAGACCTGCCATGGTTGTTGTCTCCAAAACAAAAAAAAAGCCTGAACACCAAAAAAATAATGATAAAGAAGAAAAAAAATAAACAGAGAAATAAGACTATCGATAAAAGCTAGGAGGAAAACAAATGGGTAAAGTCATTGGAATTGATTTGGGGACCACAAACTCCTGTGTGGCGGTCATGGAAGGTAGCGAAGCGAAGGTCATCACAAACCCCGAAGGAGGGCGCACCACCCCTTCCATCGTCGCCGTTTCAGACAGCGGGGAAAGATTGGTCGGTCAAATCGCAAAACGGCAGGCCATTACCAATCCGGAGAACACGGTCTTTGCGGTTAAACGGCTTGTCGGCCGTAAGTATGCTTCAAAAGAAGTTCAGGCCGATAAAAAAATTCTGCCTTACAAAATTGAACAGGCTGAGAATGGCGATGTCCGTATAAACCTCAGGGGAAAGTCCAACAGCCCGGCAGAGATATCATCGTTCATTTTGGCAAACATTAAACATACCGCCGAAGAATATCTCGGCGAGAAAGTCACCGACGCAGTTGTAACCGTGCCTGCCTATTTTAACGACAGCCAGCGCCAGGCGACCAAAGATGCCGGAAAGATTGCCGGGCTCAATGTGCTCAGGATTATCAACGAGCCCACAGCCGCGTCTCTGGCATATGGTCTCGACAAGAAAAAAGAAGAAAAAATCGCTGTCTTTGACCTGGGAGGCGGGACCTTTGACATATCCATTCTTGAAATCGGCGAAGGGGTTTTCGAGGTCAAGTCCACCAACGGCGATACCCATCTCGGCGGTGAAGATTTCGATCTTCGTCTCATCGATTACCTGGCAAGTGAATTCAAAAAAGACCAGGGGATCGATATCAGAAACGACAAAATGGCATTGCAGCGGCTCAAAGAAGCGTCTGAAAAGGCAAAAATGGAACTCTCCACATCCATGGAGACGGATGTTAATCTTCCGTTCATAACCGCCGATGCCAGCGGCCCCAAGCACCTGAATATAAAGATAACCAGAGCCAAACTCGAAGGACTTATCAGCGATCTCCTAGATAATCTGGAACAACCTTGCCGAACCGCCCTCAAAGATGCAAATCTTTCGCCCGACAACATTGACGAAGTTATTCTTGTGGGTGGTATGACCCGCATGCCGGCGGTTCAGGATCGCGTTAAAAAAATCTTCGGCAAAGAACCCCACAAAGGGGTTAACCCCGACGAGGTCGTGGCCATCGGAGCCGCCATCCAGGGCGGTGTCCTGAGAGGTGATGTCAAAGATGTTCTCCTTCTCGACGTAACCCCCCTTTCTCTGGGTATCGAAACGCTGGGCGGTGTTATGACACGGCTTATCGAAAAGAATACCACCATTCCGACCAAAAAGAGCCAGATTTTTTCAACGGCGGCAGACAGCCAGCCCGCAGTTTCCATCCATGTGCTTCAGGGTGAACGGGAAATGGCCGCCGGGAATAAGACCCTCGGGCGCTTTGAACTTGTGGGAATACCGCCGGCCCCCAGAGGCGTACCGCAAATTGAGGTCACTTTTGACATAGACGCCAATGGCATCGTAAATGTTTCTGCCAAAGATATGGCCACCGGCAAAGAACAATCGATCCAGATCACCGCGTCCAGCGGGTTGTCCAAAGAAGAGATCGACAAACTCATCAAAGACGCCGAACTTCACTCTGAAGACGATAAAAAGAAAAAAGAACTGGTCGAAGCCCGCAACTCAGCCGATGCGTTGATCTATTCTACGGAAAAATCCATCAAAGATCTTGGCGACAAGGTTGATGCTGGAACGAAGAGCAAGGTTGAAGCCGCCATCGAACCCCTTAAAAAGGCGATGGAAGGAGAAGACACCGGAGAGATCAAACGGTTGAGCGAGGAGTTGACCCAGGCGTCTCACAAACTGGCCGAAGCCATGTACCAACAGGCGTCCCAGGCAGACGCCCAGGAGAAGGCCGGCGCCGGCGGCTCGGAGCAACCCGGAGCAGCCGCACCTGACGAAGACGTGGTCGATGCCGATTTCGAAGAGGTCAAAGACGACGATAAAAAATAACCGTTAAAAGCAGTTTCCCCTAAAATCCTGCGTGCACGGCCGTGCCGCAGGATTTTTTTTGTCCAACACGCCGGGCTCGACCCTGGGTTAAAAAACGACCAGACGCAGGTTTTTTTAAACGTTGACCTTAGAAGATGCTCGAGAATATGCCTTGAAAATCTTCTTTAAATATGTTTCAGATCATAAGTTTCATAAATATCTAAGGAGATAGAAATGCGTATTGTAGACCTGCGATCAGACACCCTCACCCAGCCGACCCCTTCCATGCGACAGGCCATGTCAGCGGCAAAGGTCGGAGACGATGTGTTCGGTGAAGACCCCACGGTGAACCTTTTGGAAGAAATGGTTGCAAAACGGCTGGGAAAAGAAGCTGCTCTGTTTGTGCCCAGTGGAACCATGGCAAACATGGTGAGCCAGATGGCGCACTGTGGGCGGGGTGACGAAGTAATTCTTGGGGATCAATCCCATATTTTTTTCTATGAGCAGGGAGGATCATCTGCGTTGGGCGGCATACATCCACGAACGGTCGCCAACCAACCTGACGGCAAGATGGCGCTCCATCACATAGAAGGGGCAATTCGACAGGACGACATTCATTTTCCGATAACACGGCTGATCGTTCTCGAAAACACCCATAACCGATGCAATGGAAGCCCTTTGGATGCTGCCTACATGCATTCCGTGGGAACGTTGGCACGCCGTTACGGGCTGAAAGTACATGTTGACGGCGCCCGGCTGTTTAATGCTGCCATCGCTTTGGGTGTTGAAGCACGGGAACTGATTGCCGAAGCAGACTCGGTCAATATCTGTCTGAGCAAGGGGCTGGCTGCGCCGGTGGGTTCGGTAGTTTCCGGGAACAGCGCGTTTATTTCAAAAGCTCGACGGGTTCGCAAGGTGTTGGGGGGCGGTATGCGCCAGTCGGGCATACTGGCGGCCGCCGGCATCGTTTCTTTGACGGAAATGGTGGATCGTTTGGAAGATGATCATAAAAACGCCCGGAAATTGGCGGAAGGCCTGGCCCATGTGGACGGTCTGTCCATCGATCCCGATGATGTGAGGACCAATATCGTTTATTTCCAAGCAACACGCAAAGGGATTTCATCCCGGGCCTTGGCAGAAAAACTCGGCGACCAGGGCGTCCGGGTGCTCCCCACCGGTCCGGATCGCTTAAGAGCCGTCACCCATTATCATGTTACATCCGATGATATCGATCATGCTCTAGACGTATTCTCCGGGGTTTTAAGTTCGCAGAGGAACGGATGAATGCTTTCAGGATAGGGTGATCCGAAAGCAATGGGAAGGCAGTCAAATTCCGATTCGGTTCCGGGGGTGTCGGGCCCGAACGGTTTGGACAAAAAGGTTGTTTCCATGAACAAGAAAAAAATTTGCCAGGCCCTTGAAGTCAGCCGGTGGATCGGGGTCGTACTGGGATTTCAGCTGGCCTTTTTCAAGGGCGCGAATCCCCAGGAACAATTGCATATTCTGACTCCCTGGATCGTCATATCACTGGCCGGCTTGACGGGAATCGAATCATTATTTTTCGGGGAGGCTGCCTCGGAGATTACCGGCTATGCACCCAGTGCATATCAGCGGCAATCCGGCATGAACAATCTTGCCGTGGCAATTACCGCATGGATGGTTTTTCTCTTCAAGTGGGGTACCTATGCTGAGACAGCTGTGATAAGTACGCTGCTGATATTCCTGTTTCTATCCGCATGCAACCATGCCTGGTCCGCCGTCAAAGAACAAAACTATCACCTCAAAAATTTACTCAGACCTGCCATGACCGCGGTGCTGATTGCCTTCGTACTTCCCTGCATAATCCGCGCAATCAGATATATACCGTAAACCGCCGTTTCATTTTTGCAGTTCCGGTGGATGCAGGGGTTCCGTTCATGTGAGATATGGGGGCTATATTTTTTGATTTACAAAAAAATGGCCGGTCCGGCATGGGGCACAAAAAAAAGCCCCGCCAACAGGGGTTGGCGGGGCCGCTAAAATTCTTTATGAAAAATCCGGGCTAGTGTTTGAAACTCCTTTGTCCGGTATAGACCATGGTCGCGCCGACCTCATTGCAGGCTTCGATGGACTGGTAGTCGTTCTCCGATCCGCCGGCATGGATGACCGATGTCACCCCTTCTTTGAGTCCCACATCGACACCGTCTCTGAAAGGGAAAAAGGCATCGCTGACCATGGCCGCTCCGATCAGCCCGCCTTTTTCAGCAGCCACCTTGTCATCAATTTCCGCCTTTTTATCGTCGTCTTTCAGATCGTTATACGGAATGCCGTGCAGTTCGAAGCAGTATCGATCCGCCAGCTTCCGATAGGCTTTGTCTCGGGCAATCTCTGCAACACCGACCCGGTCCTGCTCGCCGGTACCAATGCCGACGGTGACTTCATCTTTCACATAAATAACGGAGTTGGATGTAATTCCGGATTCCACAAGCCACCCGAAGAGCATGTCGTTGTATTCCGGGTCGGTGGGTTCCCGCTGGATCCGGTAGTGCTTGCCTTTATATTCGCATTCTGCAAGTTTTAGGCCCGCCCGGGTCCGGGCTTCGGGAACAAAAGACCACTGAGCAATAATTCCACCGTCGATGAGGCTTTTAAATTCCACACACCGTTGCCCCACAAAACCCTGCAGCCGTTCGATATTGCCGATACGGATTACCCTGAGGTTTTTCTTCTTTGAAAAAATTCCCATGACACCTTCTTCAAAATCAGGAGCAACCACCACTTCGGCATATTGTTGGATAATGGCTTCGGCCGTTGCCCGATCAACCGCCCGGTTGACAGCGATACATCCTCCGAAGGCCGCAACTCTGTCTGCCATGTTCGCCTTTAGATATGCGTCTTCTAAAGTATCGGATCTGGCAACGCCACAGGGGTTGTTGTGCTTTACGATGACGACGGTGGGTTTGTCTGGAAAATATCTCAGAATATTCAATGAATTGTCGGCATCGGTCAGGTTGGTTTTCCCCGGGTGCTTTCCAGACTGTAAGAGCTCGATATCTGAAGCCAGATACTGGCCCGGCTGAATAGATTCGGTTTCCCCAAGGACCAGATTTCCGTTTGCCAGTTTGTAAAGCGCCGCTTCCTGGCCCGGATTTTCGCCGTATCTCAAACCTTTTTGGATGTTATCGATGGTCCATGAAACTTTTTCGTAAAAGAGTGTCTGTCTGTTATCCTGGTCCACAAAACTGATCTCCATCTTTGGAGGAAAATGGTCATCCATTATTGTCCGATACATTTTCTTCAAATCTTCAGCCATTGTTTTCTCCTTTTATTTAGATAGATCATGCCTGTTTTTTAATACTTATAACATTCCTTCACATCCTCAAAGGTTTTGGACCCCAAAAAGTCTGCAATGGTCCGGTCATACGCCGCTGTGTATGCAAAGGCCTTTTGCGCCAGGCGGTAACGGAGTTTGAGGGATATGGAACCATCATTTGCTTTCATTTCAGATAGTATGGCTTTGTAGTCCGAAGGATCGACCACCGATGCAACCCTCAGATAGTTCTTGGCGGAAGCTCTTATCATACAGGGACCTCCGATATCGATATTGCCCCGGGCCATTTCAACCGTTACATCCGGTTGGGCAATGGTATCCTCAAAGGGATACAGATTGCCCACAACCATATCGATATGCGTAGACCCCGTTCTCCGGAGGTCCTCATTATGGGCGTCATTGTAGGTTTCGGTCAACAGCCCGAGATAAATTTTAAAATCGAGGGTCTTCACCAGGCCGCCCTGGGTTTCCGGCTGACCCGTGTAATCCGAAACCTGGGTCAGACAGGATCCGGCTGCCTCCCCAAGGATCGCTTTTATCTTCGCGTAAGTTCCGCCTGTTGAGAAAAATTTGATCTCCGGACTTACCCTGAGCAGCTCCGGTATGAATTCTTCCAGACCGCTTTTGTCAAAAACACTGGCAAGCACGTGCCTTACCTTGACACGATCATCTATCCTCTCCACCACATTGATGCTCATAACATCTTCCCCTTTCGTTTCTTTTTAAATAAATTGTCTGTAAACCGTTTCAAAACCTCCCACTCCCCAGTTTTGCAGCATCAGGCAATCTTTCCGGACTGCTTACCGGTCATGTGTTCTATTTCAACCCTGATGACAAGGATATTTTTTATTTTCGTTTCCAGATAGTCAAATGTTCCATCTGAATATTGCTGCATGATAAGATCCAGGGCCGCACACTTTGCCTCAAAATCGTCAACAAGGTAAGCTTTTCCAAAACCGATGACACTTTTATATTTCATCCCCCACTCACATGGGTTATCCGCTTTAATGGGCTCGTAGTCAATATCGAATTCAAAACAGACCGTATTGTTCTTCTTAAGAATATCGATCTTTCTGCCTTGATTTGCCGAATGAAAATAGAGCGCATTGTCTTTGTATCCGAAGCTTAAAGGCACAATATATGGCCGGTTCTCATCAACCATCCCCAGCCTGCAGACCAGAGACCTTTGGATGATGGATTCGATTTCGGCGCGATCTGTAATTTCTTTGTCCGTTCTCCGCATAATAGGGTGTCCTTGGAAAGTATGGTTTTCGGTTGTTTGAAGTTCCTTTCGAAATGGGTCGTCAACAGGGAAATTCAACATGACTTGAAGGGGAAATATTTTCAAAAAGCTGAAATGCTAGATAAAAGTTGTTTTGACACGAAGGGCATCAACGTATATAGACAAGAGCATTCAGCCGGTCTGATATTTCCGTCGACCCTATACGTACTATTATCCAACCATAAATTCAAGAGGGTGTGTTATAAAACATGTTCGACCTGTGGATCGTGGGCATAATTTTCATTTTGGGTCTGTGCATCGGTAGTTTTTTAAATGTCTGCATATACAGACTGCCGGCCTCAAAATCCATTGTGGATCCTCCCCGGTCAATTTGTCCAAACTGCAACAGCCCCATCCCGTTTTATGACAATATCCCTGTGCTAAGTTATCTGTGTCTTAAAGGTCGATGCCGATATTGTCATTCACGGATATCTTTTCGCTATCCCCTGGTGGAGTTCATAACCGGGATCGCCGCGGTGAATGTTTTTTTTACGTCGGGTGTGACCCTGGAAGGGCTGATATATTTCGTCTTCATTTCATCGCTGATTGTCATAACCTTTATTGATATCGATCATAAAATCATCCCCGATATCATCACACTTCCGGGAATTCCTCTCGGTCTTGCGGCTTCTTTTGCGTTGCCGGCCGTGACCTTTAAAGCCTCGTTGCTGGGTCTGCTGATCGGCGGGGGCAGCCTGTTGTGTGTTGCTTGGGTCTACACCCTGATTACCGGTAAAGATGGAATGGGCGGCGGCGATATCAAGCTGCTGGGGATGATGGGTACCATCGTCGGCTGGAAAGGCGTTATCTTTACCATTTTTGTGTCGTCGATGGTGGGGACATGCGTCGGTATGATCATGATACTGGTCAAAGGCAAAAATATGAAATTTGCGATTCCATTCGGCCCGTTTCTGTCCGTTGGGGCAATTTCATATATTTTCTTTGGAGAGAAAATTCTTCACTGGTACCTCAATTGACGATGGCCACTTTAAGGTACAAATCCCCCCGTTGTCCGTCGGATGTTGTTTTGCCCAAACCTTTCAACCGCAGTTTGCTCCCTTCTGTTACACCGGCGGGAACGATGACTTTGACCATCCGTTTCTGAAATCCCCAGGGGATATTGACCAGCTTTTTTGTTCCCACAAGCGCTTCGAAGGATGTCACGTTAAGGGTACCATAGAGGTGGGGGTCTTTCCCGGGTCCGATGGGCCGGATGACCTGCAAACGGTGGGTTTTCTTTTTTGCGGTGACCCGACGCAGTCTGTCGGTGGCCCCTGTCTCAGGCAATGCAAGCAGAATTTTCAAGAAAACGATTCCAAAAACAAAGCCGCCGATATGCGCCCACCATGCAATTCCGCCGGCACCGCCATGGGTTCCGGTTGCATTTAGAAACTGGAGAACGAACCAGAGGCCCAGGAAGAAAAATGCGGGAATTTCAACAAACCAGGGGATGATAATAATGGGAATCAGGGTCAATATTTTGGCATGGGGGTGGAGAATCAGATACGCTCCCATGACCCCCGCGATGGCCCCGCTGGCCCCGATGGTGGGCATGGTGGAATGAAAATTGAGGACGAGATGGGAAAGGCCGGATGTAATTCCGCAAAGCAGATAAAAAGCGATGTAGCGAAAAGGGCCGAGACGATCTTCGATGTTATCCCCAAAGATATACAGGAACCACATATTGCCCAGAAGGTGAAAGAACCCGCCGTGTAAAAACATGAAAGAGAACAGGGAGAAAAATTGCTGGAAGGTTGAAAAGTAGGCGGCAATTTGAGGGACCGAATATCTGGCGGGAACAAGACCGTAGATATAGATAAAGCGATCTAAATTGGCCCCTTGGGACATTTCAAACAGATAAAGGGCAACGTTGATACCGATAATCGTATGATTTACAACCGGATAATTTTTGGACGGTATGGTATCGCGTATGGGTATCATAACAACTCATCGGCTGCTTTTATCCGCATACTGATATCCACACATCTTGCAGAATGGGTCAGTGCCCCTGCGGATATGATGTCTGCACCGGTATCTGCCAGGGATTTGAGCGCGCGCTTTTTTACATTTCCGGAGACTTCCACCACCGCCCTTCCATGGATATGCGCGATGGCGTCTTTGATCTGTTGCAGGTTCATGTTGTCGAGCATAATGACATCCGCACCGGCTTCAAGGGCTTCCTCCACCTGCTTCATGCTGGAAACCTCCACCTCGATCTTCGACAGGTGAGACACGTCGGTCCGGATACGATCCACCGCTTTTTTAATGCCGCCACAGGCCACAATGTGATTGTCCTTGATTAAAACGCCGTCGTACAGTCCCATTCGATGGTTATGGGCGCCCCCCACTCGGACCGCATATTTTTCCAATACACGCCAGCCGGGGGTGGTCTTGCGGGTGTCCACCAGCCGGGATTTTTTTCCTGCAAGCTCATTGACATGGGCGCGGACAAAGGTGGCCACTCCCGAGAGACGTTGAAGGAAATTCAAGGCGGTTCGCTCGCCGGATAGCAGGGCACGGAGTTTCCCCTGGACATCCGCGATGGCGTCACCCGGCTCTACGGTATCTCCATCCGCATATTCAGAGCTCAATAGGACTTCGGGATCGAGATGGCGAAAAACCCGGGCAACGATCTCCAGTCCGGCGATGACCAGAGGTTCTTTGGCGATGAGGATACCTTTGCCCTCAAGATTCGGATCGATAAGATTATCGGTGGTAATGTCCCCCGGGCCGATATCTTCTTTTAGCGCTATTTCGATGAGATGTTGTATGGAGTTCATGATAAAACCATTTCACCTTCAATCATCGAGGGCCTTGATCTTATCCAGATGCATCTGGAGGTTTTGCTGTTTCTGAATAAAGGCCTCGTGCTTGTCCTTGACTTTCTCCACCACATGTTCAGGTGCTTTGCCGAGAAAATCCTCATTGTTGAGTTTTTTCGAAATTTTG
>JAHECI010000051.1:0-3359 GCA_024641825.1 Desulfobacterales bacterium
GCTTCCCGAATTCACCCCGGTTCTTGTTGGCAACCAGTCCGATATTCCAGACATCGTTTGGCGCATACCCGACATTGGCAAAAAGGTTCTCTTGTTTTCTATCGCTGTTTTCCCTCAAGCCACCGTCTTCTTCTGAAGTGGGTTCAAAATCATCGGACAACACAAAGCCGTCGCTGTCCAGCAGGCTGCCGCTGACAAAAGCGTCAAATTGGTCTTTTGCGCCGGAGACGCTAAAGCTTCCCAGGTTTCGGTTCCGCTCCCCGGTCTCCAGCTTGACCGCTCCCCGAAGGCCCTCGGTCCCCTTTTTGGTAATGACGTTGATCACACCGCCGAGTCCGCCCGGGCCATACAGTACCGAGTGATTGCCATAAGACACCTTGATTTTGGCGATGTTTTCCACCGGAATGATACTCGGATCAAACTGTCCGTCAAAAGTGGAATTAAAGGGAATTCCATCCAGCAGCAGCAGCACGTGCCGGGACCGAAAACCCCTCAGATCGACCCGGGGAACCCCGTCGGCTGCGGTTCGGATGTCCAGCCCGGGCAGCAGTCCAAGAGCTTGGTCCAGGGTTTGCACATGCCGCCGTTCGATATCTTCGGCGGTGATCTCTCTCACCGTACCGATGGACTCCACACCCGCCTGTTCGCCGGTAACCACGACTTCCCCCAGGGTGTATTCTGCCGTCTGTTGTGTTTCCGTTTCCGAAAATCCGCTTTGGGGAAACCCCAGCCATATTCCAATCACCGAAAAAATCAAAACCCGTATTAAAACTTTGTTCATCCGTCGCCTCCTCTACCCCAGGTGATTATAAATATTAAAAATTAATTAATTTTCGAATATTTGAAGTGCAGGTCTTACATCAAAATCCAGCCTGCAAATAACTCTGAATATTATTTTTGTCAATAATTTCTCGATGTTATAATAAGTTTGACGAATTTTAACCCCAAATAACCAATAATGACAGTAAAAGTTCGGCTTTTCCAGAGCCGCCCAAATACACCTTCCAGGGTTGTGCTGGACGATGTGTAGACCTACCTACCGGCGACCCGATGGTTCTGACCCAAAATGGAATGACAAAATTGAGCAAGAACAGAGGCAACAATACCCTGATGCGGTTATTATCGGTTAATATAAGTCTAAATTGACGGTTTAATTAATATTGACAGATATCAATATGGAAACTATATCTAAAAATATCTAATTTGAACCCCCAATCAGAATTCAAGAAGGTAAAACAAAATGAAAAAGTTTTTATCAACCAAAGAGGTGGCCCAATTTTTAGGGGTCAACGAAAAAATGGTGTATACCCTGGTTTCAGAAAAAGGACTGCCGGCAACCAAGGTGACGGGAAAGTGGCTTTTCCCGCGGTATCTGGTGGAACAGTGGCTGGAGAATGAAACCATCAACTTTCCCAAGCCAGCGGTTCCTTTACCCCCGTATCAAGGCCTTCTGATCATCACCGGGAGCAACGATATCCTTCTTGATCGTACGATTTCCCTGTTCAATCGCCTGCATCCCGAGCATTTGGCGGTCTTCGGAAACCTGGGCAGCATGGGAGGAATTCGGGCGCTCCGGCGCAATCTCTGCCATATTGCATCGAGCCACCTGCTTCAGGAAAACGGAGAGGACTATAATTTCGGCTTTGTCAGAGAGGAACTGGAGCAGCTGCCGGCAGTGGTCAACTTCTGCCAACGGCAGCAGGGACTTTTGCTGGCAAAAGGGAATCCAAAAAAGATTCAAAAACCAGCCGATTTGGGAAAACCCGGCATAAGGATCGTCAATCGGCCTTTGGGCACCGGAACCCGCTTGCTCTTTGACGGAGAACTTAAAAAGGCTGGAATCATCGGAGACCAGATCAAAGGGTATCAGCTGGAGCTTCAGCGACACCTGGATGTGGGTCTTGAGGTGTTGTCCGGCAGGGCGGATGCGGGTCCCGGCATCGAGGCGGTGGCGGGCCTATTGGATCTTGATTTTATACCCCTGCGCTGGGAGCGTTTTGATTTTCTGATTCTCAAGGATCGTTTTTTCGAAAAAGGCGTGCAACTCTTTTTAGGGCTTTTACCTGAAGCCGCCTTTCGAGAATTGACTCAAGATCTGAAAGGATATGATATGAGTCTCTGCTCGAAGATGGTTTTCCCCCATAAATGAGTGGCAAAAACAAGAATCTATGATTCAAATCCGTTTTCGTTCAAAGGGGCGAGTCTCTTTTTTAAATGCGGATTAATAGTCTTTTGGATCTGAGAAATGTTAAAGGAGTGTCTATATGGATTCTAAATTCAAAGGGTTGAATAAAATAATGGGTCCTGGGATTCTGGTTTTCTTTGTCCTTGTGCTGCTTCCCTTTACGGCCAAAGGAGCGTCACAGATAATCAAGATGTCCACGACCACGAGCACGGAAAACTCCGGACTGCTGGAGGTCCTGCTGCCCGAATTCACCAAAGAGACCGGTATTGAAGTCAAAGTCTTTGCCAAGGGAACCGGAGCCGCCATCCGGGACGGTATGGACGGTAATGTGGATGTTATTTTTGTGCATGCCAAAGCCCGGGAGGAAACGTTTATCGCTGAAGGCTATGGGGCGTATCGATTGGGGGTCATGCACAACGACTTTGTGATTGTCGGTCCTGCCGGCGACCCTGGAAAAATCGCGGGAATGCGGGATGCAGCCGGTGCATTCCGAAAAATTGCTGCAACAAAGGTAACGTTCATCTCCCGGGGAGATGACAGCGGGACCCACATCAAGGAACAGGCCATCTGGAAAGCCAGCGGGGAGGCGCTGAAAACCGAAGCCACCGAGATCATCAAAAAAGGCAAGAAAGCGGCCGTTTCTTATGTGTATCCCGTGGGATTGGGGAAGCGGTATATATCCATTGGCCAGGGCATGGGGAAAGCCCTGACATTTGCAGAAGAGAAACAGGCCTATACCCTCACCGATCGGGGGACATTTCTAAAATACAAGTATGGGCGGAAGCTCGGCCTTAATCTTGAGATTTTATGTGAAGGGGATCCTTTACTGTTTAACCCCTACGGCGTGATCCCCGTCAGCCCCAAAAAACATCCCCATGTCAAATTTGCGTCAGCGGATCGGTTCGCCAGATGGCTGGTATCGGCCCAGGCCCAGGCCCTCATCGGCCAATACAAAATTGCCGGAAGGCAGGCCTTTTTCCCGGATGCAGCCCCTGTTTCGGAATAGTGGTTTTTGGTAAAGAATCCGGGCCCACAGGACCCGGCTTTGGTGTCACCCCAGAGGGGTGAAGTCTACCGTACATGCCAGCCGGAAGGATGGAGTGCTGGAGTATTGGAATGTTGGGTATTAAAACGGAAAATTTCTTGTTTAAATTACAGGGCTCAAAACCCATTA
>JAHECI010000051.1:3459-14309 GCA_024641825.1 Desulfobacterales bacterium
ACCCCAGAGGGGTGAAGTCTACCGTACATGCCAGCCGGAAGGATGGAGTGCTGGAGTATTGGAATGTTGGGTATTAAAACGGAAAATTTCTTGTTTAAATTACAGGGCTCAAAACCCATTATTCCAATATTCCAGTTTAATCGATTGAGATGGCATAGCCGTTGTTTTTATCCTGACCCAAAAGACCAGGTTTTCAAGATTTAATAAATACATGAAGCCATCTCAAAATAAAGATTTTGGTTCAAGATCAAGGCGGAGCCGAGTTTTAACCCGCAGGCATACTTCAAGTATGTCGAGGACTTAAAACAAGGTTCCAACGCCGAGATTGGGCCAAAAGATTATTTTGAGATAGCTTCATATTATCGCATTCGGATAGTCCCGCCCCGGACAGAACCGAAAATCATGGTTGCGTAAACGCAAAGAGAATATAAGCAGCGATTATGAATTTTTTGACAGACAGTTTTCTTTCAGCCATACTTCTTATCTGGACCCTGAATCATGATCTATTGGTCATCGTCGGCGTCTCCCTGAAAGTGAGTTCCATCTCCACCTTCATTGCAGCTATTATGGGAGTTCCTTCAGGGTTTTTAATCGCCTTTTCCGAGTTTCGAGGAAAACGGCTGGTCATCACCCTGCTCAACACCCTCCTTGCCCTGCCCACGGTGGTTATCGGTTTATTGGTCTACACCTTTATTTCCAGAAGAGGTGTTTTCGGCGCCTATGACATTCTCTATACACAGAAAGCGATTATCATCGGTCAGGTCATCCTTATCGTTCCCATCGTCACCACGCTGACCATCTCCGCCGTGAGCCGCCTTGATGACCGTTACCGGAAAGCCGCCTTGACCCTTGGGGCAAATCTCAGACAAACTGCATGGGTCATCATCCGTGAAGCGCGATTCGCGATTACGGCCGCCGTCGTCATGGCATTTGGAAGAGTCATCGCAGAAGTGGGAATCAGCATGATGCTTGGGGGCAACGCCAAAGGATTCACCCGGACCATGACAACGGCCATGGCCTTGGAATATGACAAAGGGGAATTTGTGTTGAGCGTCGCTCTGGGACTCGTGCTCTTAAGTGTCAGTTTTATCGTCAATATTTTTTGCAATTATTTTCAGGGCAAGGGGCGAGGAAATAACTAGTATGCTTTACCAGATCAAGAACATTATCAAAGCCTACAACGGACAGGCAGTTTTAGACATAAAACGCCTGTCTATTCAAAAAGGCAAAGTGATCGGACTTCTTGGCCCCAACGGTTCGGGAAAAACCACCCTCCTGGAAATTCTGGCGTTTCTTTTGCCGCCGACCTCCGGTGAAATCCGGTTCAAGCAGGAACACATCAATTCGAATATGGGCAGGCTGATGAAACTGAGGCGCAAGGTGGTTCTTGTTCAGCAACACCCCATCCTCTTTACCACGACCGTTTATAAAAATATCGATTTCCCCCTCAAGATCAGAAACACTCCCAAAGCAAGAAGAAGCGAAGTGGTCGAAGAATTGCTGGAGCTGGTGGGGATGGCATCGTTCAGGGATGCAGGCGCACACACCCTTTCCGGCGGTCAAGCTCAGCGGGTGGCCATTGCCCGCGCCCTTGCCTGTTCCCCGGAAGTCATTCTCTTGGATGAACCCATGAGCAGTGTTGATGTTGAAAATCAGATCACCATCGAACGCATCATCCGGGAGATCAATCAGATAAAAGGCATTTCAGTCGTTTTCACCACCCATGATGTGGTTCAGACGTCAAGGCTGGCAGATGACACCATATTTCTTCTTGAGGGAAAGGTTGCAAAATCCATATATGAAAATATCTTCAGTGCCCGCATCGAAACAGGTACCGGAGATCACAAATTTTGTACGCTCCCCAACGGACTCCGATTTAAGGTGCGTTCTGAAACATCGGGGCCCATGAGAATATCCATCGCCCCCGGTGCGCTGATACTCAGTCCAAACACACCGACAGCGGCAGAAAATACCGTAAAGGGAAAAATCATTCAACTCAACGAAGAACGCATCCATGTCCGAGCACTCGTGGATACCGGAGTGCCGCTGAATGTTTTGATTTCCAAAGAATCGTTCAACCGCCATGACATGGGTATTGGCGATGACGTCTGGGTGACCTGCCCGGTGGAGAGCATCGATATCTTTTAGGCCAGACTAAGGATTCCAATTTATCGGAAATATTTGTTGCTGCCAAAACAGATTTTTCATGCTATAAAAATTGAACCGAACAGACGTTTTTGTCTGCGAGGCCTTGTCCTCGATGCCTTGTCGTAGTGAAACGCAGATCCCGCTTGCGGGGGATCTGGGGCATCCTAAACTTTCGTTCAATTAGGGGATTAACTAAATACAGGAGGAAATCGATGCGGCCATTCAAAATTAACGGGTTGGTTTGTGCACTCCTTTCCGGCGTTCTGATCATGGCCTGTGCCGGCACCAAGCTAACCCAAACATGGGTCGACGACGCCCACCGGGGAAAGCCCGTGTCGGACATTCTGGTAATCGCGGTAACCTACAAAGAGGAGGTCCGGCATTCTTTTGAAGACAAATTCGTTGCCCAACTCAAGGCATTGGGAGTTGAGGCCGTCTCCAGCGCAGAGGTTATTCCCATGCCGCCAGATCTGAAATTGGAAAAAGAACAGATATTGAAGGTCGTAAATAAATTTGAAAATGACGCGGTGATCATTACGCATATGGCGGGGGTGGAAGAAAAAGAAACTTACAGTCCTCCCTCCCAAAGCGATACAGGCTTTTACGGCTACTACGACGGTCTTATCCTTTCTAAGGATCCGGGTTTTTATAAAACACGGACCTTTGTTCGACTGGTAACCAATTTGTACGATGTCAAGACGGAAAAGCTGATATGGTCCGGACAATCAGAGACCAAGGACCCCCATTCAATCAAGGAGGCCATTGACGATGTGATTAACGTGATCATTAAAGATATGCAAAAAAAAGGACTGCTTTTACCCAAGTGAACCTCCCCGCCTAAAAAAGCGGGGCCGTTGCCGGCCCCGCAGAGAAGGTCTCCTCGAAAGTTCATAGAAGCTATTTATTACTTAACAGTTATTGTTTTCCGCGTGGAATTAACGACCCCGCCGTCATCCGTAACCGTGAGGCTAACGGTGTAGGTCCCCGGATTCCGATACCGGTGTCTGGGATTCTGTGGCGTGTTGGTCGTGCCGTCGCCAAAATCCCAAAACCAGGACACGATGGTTCCGTCGCTGTCAATGCTGCCGTCGGTGAATGTCCCCTTTAATTTGGAGATCTCAAAGCTGTAGTCGGCAGTCGGTGGAGTATTGGCCGGAGCCGGAGGTTCGGTTATGGTGGGGGCAACGTAAACCGAACATTCAGCCGAGCTTTGAAGCCCGCCGGCATCCATCACCGTCAATTTGAGGGTCAAATTACTCCCATTCTCATCTGTTTCAGGGGCGGTAAAGGTCGTGACCGCTGATGCGGGGTTAGACAAGGTGACCGGAGCACCGTCCATCTGAGTCCAATGATAGGAAACAATTCCATCATCGCCATCAATGGATCCAGTCCCGTCCAGTGTCACCGTTCCACCCGGATTGACCTCCAGGTATTCTTCAGCGACCACTGCCAAGGGCGTCTCGTTCTGCCAGCTGATATTGACGATGCTCGAGTCCGTAGCCTGAAGCCCGCCCATGTCGGTAACCGTCAAATTGAAGGTCAGGGACGCACCCGCCGGCCCCACATTCAATGCCGTAAAAGTGGGTTGAAAAGAAGCCGGGTCCGAAAGGATGACCGCCGGCCCGCTGATCTGAACCCACGAATACACGGCAATGCCGTCATCGATGTCCAAAGAAGCGCTTCCATCCAGGGCAACAACGCGCCCTTCATCCACCGTCTGGTCGATGCCGGCATCGGCTTGAGGCGGCGCGTTGAGCCAGGCAACGTTCACCACACACGAATCCGTGTTCTCGAGTCCCCTTTGATCGACAACGGTCAACTCGAAGGCCAGAGAAGCGCCTGCTGCACCGACATCCGGGGCTGTAAACGTCGGCTGGGGTTCGTTGGGATCGGAAAGTGTGACCGGAGATCCCCCGGTTTGTGTCCAGTGATATCCGGCAATGCCGTCATCCGGGTCTGTGGAATTGGCGCCGTTCAGGGTGACGTTTCGTCCTTCATCAACAATCTGATCCGGCCCGGCATTTGCCGTGGGCGGCTGATTTTCTGGAATTGGCGTCGGTATGTGGCACACCTCCACGGAATCTCCGCTCTCGAACCCCTCGCTGTCATACGCTCTTGCCACAAAACAGTATGTCTTATTTTCATCCAGATCATATACGGTACAATAGTTGTCTGCTCCCGACCAGGATGGGGTGGTATAATTATAGGATTGCCCCTGCTCCCGGCAGAATACTTTATAGCCGGCCAAATCAGGTTCGCTGTTTGGCGTCCACTCCAGTACCACCTCCGTGGACGCAGACGCGTCATAGGCGGGTAAAAAGATTAAAGTCGATGTCAAGAGAACGAACCCAAAAATAATACCGAAATTGAATGTATATTTACTGAATTTCCCCAACATGATCGATGTCTCCTTCACCATAAGTCACGCTTCTTACCGTTCAATTTTAAGATATTGGCCCACCACACCCTGAGAAATACCCAGCATTTCGGCCACAGCCGCCGTGTTTCCAACAGACCGTTTCATTGCCTCGGCCGCAAGGAGATGCACCAGTTGCTCGATAGAGGGGAGTTCTCCGTTGAATGTAATGGGATCCGGGGCTGGGGTTTCGAGTTCTTCTTTTCCGATAATCCTTTTCACGGGTGACACGACTCCTTGACCATGGCGCTCAACCTGTATTCAGAAACGTCTGCGGCCATTTATTCATGCTGTTGCCCTCTGGATAGAGCAAGAGACATGCCACCAACATGCATCCTGCGTATCGTCCTGATTTTATTTAATTTATTATTCTTAAGATGCAAAAAAGGCTTTGGGAAGGCCCGCAATTTAAGTTGCGGGGATCGGGGGGCTTTAAGAGTTTAATATGCGTAATATCGAACGGTTATAGGACATTCACACAGGGTTGCGGTGTCAACTAAAGTTGCAGGGGTTTGGGATGGGGCGGCATCGGCCCTTTGCAACGGGGCGATTCGATGAAGAAATGAAGGTTTCCAGGCGAACGGCCGGGGTCATTTTGTTTCCGCCCGTTTGGGACGTAAATATTCCTCCAGGCGGGCACGCCGTTCTTCTTTTGTTTGTCGGGCCAGGTTTTGACATTCTTTGTAGAACATCTCGAGGTTATATTCGGTGTGTTGAAGAAGTTTTAAAAATTCCGGAACAAGGTCATAATAGGTGGATACGGATATCATCTGGGCATTGTTCAGTGATTGGCTGAACCATAGATCATACCCGGAATACCCTTCCCACTCCTGCTTCAGAAGTCTGTATTCATCTCTCAACCCGTCGAACACCCGTGCCTTGGCATTTCTTTTGGTGAGCGTTGGCAGATCTTCGGCGTACAGGGATTCAAGCTGTTTACGATATTTCATGACCAGCTGAATAAATTGCCGGCGCCGCCGGTAATCGATTTGATACTCCGTCAGGGCATCGAGATCGTTTTTTGTCGCCAGCCAGCGACGCAGACCTTCCTGTTCCACTGCTGTGGCAAAACTTTCATTAAAGGTCGTATCATCTTCCACATACAGCAGCTGATGGGCCAGCTCGTGAAAGATGAGCGCCGCCAGCTTAACGTGGCTGCGATATACGAACGTATTTAAAACCGGATCGTCGAACCAGCCCAATGTCGAATAGGCTGCGACACCGCCCATAAAGACGTCATATCCCTGTTTCTTCAACGTGTCGGAATAATCCCGGGCATCCTCCTCGGAAAAGTATCCCCGGTATGCCGTACAGCCCACCACCGGATAGCACCAGGTTTTGGGCGCAAAAGAGAACTCCGGGGTTGCATACACATTCCAGGCGGCAAAGGGTCGTTGGAGATCTGCGAAATTGAGGTATTGATTCTTCACCGGCAGACAAAGCTCGTTTTTGGCAAATTCCCGAATATCCAGAACGAATTGGAGCTGCGCTTTCAACGTTTCGGAAGCATGGGGGTTCTCCAGCAATTGATGGATCGGCTCGTTTTTATTGATAATCTTTATTTGACCGGATATCAGGTGGTTATAGTAGCGCACCGATTCACACCCGGTCAATGTGACCCCGGAAAGTAAGATGAAAATAACGCCGGCACTCCACAAACAAACGCGCCGGTATTTAACAAAAGAGGGTCTTCTCCAATTTAGTTGGAAAAGAGGGTCCAAGGATTCCCTCCGGGCCGTAGGCCCTATGGGCCGGAGGCAGGGGTCAAGGGTTCCCCGATGACGGGATCTTCGTTTCACTCCGACAAGCGGTTTGTTTTCTATAGATTTTATCAGCGATTTTAACATTCTTTCGATTTCTGCGATGTCTTTTTTAGCGTACCCTAAGGCAATAGATGTTCGATCATGATGCTCTTTATTTGGTTCCAGGTATCCGTTCCCACCGACGGTTCGTCGATGATAAGATGATGCATTTTCTCCTGCACGCCGGTCTTCCCTTTTTCCAGAAGTCGAAATTGCCATTGATCCAGGGACTCTTTTTCAACCCTGCGTTTTAATTTCCGGTACGAAACCAATTCATCTTCCGGGTCTATAAAAATTATCGTGGGGACGTTGAGTTTCGCGCACACATGCTGATTGAAATGCCGGAGGGTCTCAAACAGTGCATTGTACGCTGCCATGGGGGTCCCGTTATTGGCAAGATAAGACGTTGACGTAAAACTCGGGAGGACCAGTCCTGGAAACGGGGACAGCAGTTTTGCCAAATAATTGATCCCATGTATATCCAATGCAGGTGCAAAAAGCACCATCCTGTCAAAACGAACATCCTCATGCGATACCAACAGGTCGGCACCCATCAATCCCCCCATTGAAAAACCGACTAAAAACAAAGGGACTTTTTTTTCTTCACTCCGTGTTCTCGCGTGGACATATGCCCGATGGGCTTCATCCATCCACAATTTGTACGATACGGTTTTAAAGGCTTCCATGCGGGCTTCACGGGTGTCGACGTCCTTTTCATGAAAATAATTTTGCCCATGCCCCCGCAGGGACAAATTTAACACATCGATTCCAGAATTCGTGAGCAATTTAATGATGGATTCCATTTTAGAAGGCCGCAAATTGAGCCCGTGAATGACCAATGCCACACCGTTTATGTTATCCGGGGTTTCGGCGTTAAACCAGCCCATGGCGGTATCTTCCGTCGGTGAAGTCCGTGGGTCATAAACGGGGGTCACGGGGTCCGGGGATTTAGGTTTGCTCTGCCCACCCGAAGAACAATGGGCGTTAAACATCGAGGCGAACAGGATAAGGCCCCATGACATGAAGACACATAACTTTCCTTTGAAGACGCTGCGGGAACGCTTTCCGGTCAGGTATTCTGTCAATTTTTCTACCTCTCTCATCCCATGGCCCCATTAAAACGGGATCAAGCCCACACCTTTAACTTCTCTGAATTTATAGCAGATTTCGAAATAAAATCAACGTATTTTGGGAGCTAAATCTTCCAAGTTAAAATGGAGAATCGACCGGCGGTGGTGGCGATCTGGATGTCCGAGCCTTGGCTTCATTTGACAGAATCCGATTTCTCAGATATGGGTCTTGGGTAAAAAAACGTATGCCTATGAGCCATCCGCCATCGAATATCTTGTTTGTTTGCATGGGAAACATCTGCCGCAGTCCTTTTGCCCAAGGCCTTTTCACAAAGCTTGTGGATCAAAAAAGGCATAAAGGCGTCGATGCAGAATCAGCAGGTTTACTTGCACTTCCCGGAAATTCGGCCACTTTTCTTGCACAAAAAGTTGCCACCGAGTATGGTGTCGATTTAACCGAGCACCAGGCAAAACTGGTATCTGAAAAACTGGTCACCGGATCAGACCTAATCCTGGTCATGGAAAATTCCCACAAGGATGCCCTCCTATCCGACTTTCCCATGGCAGCAGACAAGGTTTTTCTGATACGGCATTTTGCACGTTTTGGCTCACGAAACCGCGGCGTTGCGGATCCCTACGGACTTAATTACGACGCATACCGTTTTTGTTTTCTCGATATCGAGGATGCGGTTTTGGGCCTTTTGGAGTTCCTTTCCATACGCTAAAAGTAGATCCCGTAACCGCTATATCATGCCATATAAAGAATCCGGGCTCAGAGAACCCGGCTTTGGTGCAACCCCAAAGGGGGATTTGCTTTGTCGAAAATTCATTGAATTATTAAAATTACAAATATCAAACAATCCCCAATGACCGAAATTCGAAAATCCAAACAACGTCTTGTCATGAAAGGTTTTGGTCATTGAATATTGGAATTTGTGATTTATTTGTAATTTGGTGCTTGGAATTTGTGATTTTAGACAAAAAACTCCAAGGCAGAGCCATTATCTCTGACTCCCGCAATACGGGACAGGCATGGCCCAAAGAACAAGGAAAAACCCTATGAGACCTTTAGTCGGCGTCGCAATCATCGTCGTCAAAGACGCTAAAATTCTTCTTGGAAGACGTGTGGGGTCACACGGATCCGGCACCTGGCAGTTCCCCGGCGGCCATTTGGAATTCAAGGAATCCATAGAAGATTGTGCCAGAAGAGAACTTTTTGAAGAAACGGGTTTAAAAATACGAAATCTCAGATTTGGACCCTATACCAACGATATTTTCGAGGCTGAAAAAAAACATTATATCACCCTATTTGTCATCGCAGAATACGATTCGGGGGTATTAACCGTAAAAGAGCCTAAAAAGTGTGACCAATGGGATTGGTTCAGCGGGTCAAACCTGCCGGAACCTAAATTTTTGCCGATTCGAAATTTGGAAAAGCAAAAATTCAATCTAAATGACTGGTTGACCAAAACATCGCCATCATTTCAGACAGCCAATCCAAAATAACACGTCACGGGAAAAGACCATTTATGGATGGAAACAAATTGAAGGATCAGGGTGTTTTTTTAATAAAGTCGCTTCATGGATAATCTTTTTTTAAACCGCATGAACTCTCGGCAAGGGATCGTAGAGAAAGAACAGGAAACTATCTTTGAAATATCAATAGGTTCATTGCATAACTTTAAAATTTCTTTAAAAATAGATTTCGACATGCGCCTGTTCTTTCTAACCATCCCTAAGCCACTCAAACAGCATCCGATTTAAAAAAAGATCATCCATTCCGCTGGTACTCAAGGAGTTAGAATAAAAACTCCCCGACCCCTCAACTAGTTGATTCCATACGCTTTGAGCTTAATCTGAAGGGTCCGGCGGCTAATGCCCAGTATCTTTGCCGCATGGGTTCGGTTACCGTCGGTCTCCGCCAGGGTTCTTAGGATCATCTGCTTTTCAACGTCTTTGAGTGATCTTCCCGGCGTGAGATCGATTTCAGGTTTTGTCACCTCCGGGTCCAGGGCCCGCAAGACATCGGAGAATTCGTCGGGAGTGATCATGTCTCCGCGAGACATAATTACGGCCCGTTCCACCATGTTCTCGAGTTCTCTGATATTTCCGGGCCAGTCGTAACGCATGAACAAATCGGTGGCCCGGGGCGTAAATCCCTTGATAAGCCTACGGTTCTTTTCCGCATACTGTTTAAGGAAAAAATCGGCAAGTAGGGGAATGTCGTCCCGCCGTTCGCGCAAGGGGGGTATGCTGAGGGTGACCACATTGATTCGATAAAAAAGATCTTCGCGGAAACGGCCTTCCTGAATTTCTTCGTCCAGATCCCTGTTGGTTGCAGCGATCACACGGGTGTCCACCCGAACCGTATTCGAGCTGCCGACGGGCTCGAACTCCCGCTCCTGAAGCACCCGGAGGATTTTGGCCTGTGTTAGAGGCGCCATCTCTGCGATTTCGTCCAGGAATATGGTTCCCTGGTGGGCCCGTTGAAAGCGGCCCTGACGATATTTCAACGCCCCGGTAAATGCACCTTTTTCATGGCCGAAGAGCTCGCTTTCCAATAAGGTTTCGGACAGGGCGGCACAGTTGACCTTGATCAGAGGTTTTTCCCTTCGCGGGCTGTTTTGATGGATGGCGTTGACCATGAGTTCCTTGCCCGTTCCGCTTTCACCGGTAATGAGCACGGTGGCTTCGGTGGGTGCTACCAGGGCAATGGTTTCCAGCACCTGTTTTATCGCGGAACTTTGGCCGATGATATTCGAAAAATCGAATCGATCTTCCAACCTTTCCTTCAGATACACATTTTCCAGTTCCAGCTGGTGATGATGCAACGCTTTTTTCACCAGGATTTTGAGCTCATCGATATCCAGGGGCTTGGTCAAATAATCATAGGCGCCTGATTTTAAAGCATCCACGGCCGTGCTCACCGAAGAATAGGCGGTCATCATGATGATCGGTATCCCGGAACTGATCTCCTTGATTCTTTTCAACGCCTCGATTCCACCCATCCGATTCATGCGGATGTCCATCAATATGAGGTCATAGAAGCGCTCCTCCACGGCGGCAATTGCCGTTTGTCCGTCCTCCGCCGGGTGTATCTGGTATCCTTCAGCCGAAAGCACCGTTTCAAGCATCTTTAAATGTGCGGTTTCGTCATCGACAATTAGGATTTTCGGTTTCATGTTTTTCCCTTATTTGACGAATGATATCGTGTCGGATGTTACGGCTTCTCATCAATTCCCGGCGGGTCCACCGGAAGGCTCATGACAAATCGACTCCCTCCGGTTTTTCCGGGCAACGGGCTTTCCACCCAAATTTCACCCCGGTGGTTTTCCACGATTTTATGGACAATGGCAAGTCCCAAACCGGTGCCTTTTTCCCGGGTGGTAAAAAAAGGATCGAAAATCTTTTTCT
>JAHECI010000344.1 GCA_024641825.1 Desulfobacterales bacterium
ATCGATCATCTCCTTTACGAGCCTTTTTCGGCCATTCCGGATCGACCCATAACATACGGGCCAATCCGATAAGATCCGCGCTTTTTTTCTGTAAAATAGACTCCGCCTTTGCCGGAGTTGAAATTCGCCCGGCCGCAATCACGGGAACTTCCACCGCCTTTTTGATGGTTGCGGCCAAGGATACCATGAAACCGGGTTTTTTGGCCTTGTTAATTATTTCCGGCAGAAAAAAAGATTCATAAGTCCCGCCCATGGTCGATATATAGGCAACGCCCTCTTTCTCCAAGCCTTTAGCCAGAACGATGGATTCTTTTGCCTTAAGACCGTCCGGAAGCCACTCATCGACCAGAAAGCGATACCCAACCGGAAAATTTCCGACCGTATCTTTTACACGTTTTAAAACTTCTATAGGAAATTTGATACGATTTTCAATCGGCCCGCCGTAAGCGTCGGTCCGCTGATTGGTCCTTGGTGATACAAACTGAGCAAGGAGGTAGCCGGTCCCCCCGTGGAGCTCTACGAGATCAAATCCTGCTTTTTTTACTCTTAAAGCAGCATTGGCAAACTGTTTCTGGATGGTCGTCATCTCCCTTTTGGTCAGCGCCCGGGGAGTTTTCCCAAATGCCGGAACCACCGATGGTGCAACCGGTTCTGAAACATGGGCAAATCGTCCGGCATGATTAATCTGAAGGCCGGCAAGGCTCTTTTCATTTTTTATCGTATAGGCAAGCGTTTCAAGGCCGTTTAAATATCGATTTTGGTCACATCTTATGGTTCGAGGTGATCCGCTCCCATTCAGCGTTATACTGGCATTCTCAACCATAATCATTGCCGCCCCGCTTTGCGCCATTTCTTTGTAATGGTAAAGCAACAGCGGCGATATCCTTCCGCCGGAAGCGGCATAGCCCAGATATAACGGTGCCATCGTAATACGATTTTTCAATCTCAGGCCATCCAGCTTCAAAGGTTTGAAAAGATTTTCGCAAACCGGCTTTTTCATTTCTCCTCTCCCATAACTTTTAGGATTTCACTTGAATACTTGAACCCTCGAATCCTTTAAGAGTCTTCAACTCTTTTGGAGATGATTCTAAAATATCTGCATATATCCAGTATCATATAATCGATCTCAACACAAATTTGGGTGGAATCCGGGTTAGAAACGAAGGGTGGGGATACCGAACAAAGGATAATTAAGATCCACATTTCCAATCCCCAGTCCCAAAATGCCCTGACTGCAAAACATTTGCAAGGCGTCGCAGAAATCATGGAACCCTTGCGGCGCCACATCGTAATCCGCAAATGCCATAAAGGGCATTTTTCGATCATTCATCCTATCCGTAAAATGGGTATGCGTGATGGTTAAAAGCTGAAGCCCTTCCGGGCCGCAGCAGGTATCGTCATCGAGTTTCCTAAGAAGCTGAGACACCTTCAAATTCTGGTATCTTTCACCGGTCTGGATCTTTGAAAAATAGTACCCTTTGGGTCTGGGCGGCGCTTCCGGTCGCAAGCGGAAATGGTCGGATCTGTCAAAATGAATATTTTCACACTGCCATGTCTTAATCTTTCGACGTTTACACACATATTCCCAGGCCAATTTACCGGAAAGAACAGCATCGGCATTGCCGTGACCGTCCCGGCCAAAGCCGTAGGAAAGAATGACACCGACAAACCCGTCGCGCCGGTCTTGGTCCGTTAATTGGGGCGGTGTTCCAATCCGATGAAATTCGGCCTCCTGGATACCCCAAGCCATTTTTCGGTTGGCTGTTCGCCAGGATTCGATCTGATCGGGAATGGATAGAATCGTATCGTCCGAGACTTTGGATTTCCTCTTTATAAATCGTTTTATCGTTGGTAACATTTTAAAGAGCGGCACAATCAAACCGTTATTTTTGCTTAAGCAGGATGTCTCCGTAAAAAGCGGTGGCGGACTCTTTGGTATTATCCGAATCCGTCATGATCCCGATCCCCGATATCATCGGCGGTGTTTCGCCAAATGCGGCAACAAAGTCGTCAAATATATTGCGTTCTTCGGTAATCCACGTATCGAGCTCTTTTTTTCCGCTTTCGACAACGATCATCTGGTTCCGCTCCGTATACGGATTTGGAGCGATGGTCCCTATCGGGGCTTTGCTTTCCCAAATGTAATTAATCGCACCGATCGGGGGGTATTCGCCATAAAATTGTTTGACCAAATTATATTTTATCTTGTCGAAGAACCCTATTCTGCCGGGATCATACTCAAATGTAATATAAATTCTGGCCGGGTAATCATCTCCATCCTTTTGTGTCACATCACTCTTATTGTAAACATTCTTTACCTTCCAGCGCCACCGTATAATCGGATACTTTTTAGGATCAATCCTGAGATTACGGATTAATCCCGAAGCGGATGCTTCGCTGACGGCTTTGACGACCACCGTATCGCCGTCTTTTACCAGAGTATAACGGGTATGGGACTCAATATTTTTAAATGTTAAAGGATGCCATCCTTCGGGAAACTTTTCACCCGGTTCAGCAGTCGAAAATTTGCCGACATCAATAATATCTTGAGCTCGGAGGTACAGCGAGGAGGATATGATATGAACGGCTGTTAAAAATATGATCAATAAAATTCTCATGGTTGAGACGTCCTTGACAAATCAATCAGGGCTGAAGATCATTTTACAAGGGAAGCACCCTCGACGTTTGCAACATTAGGGTAGATCATCCCAATGGTTCCCCATCCCAATCATATGTTCGATCCGTTTTTGATCGATCCGGGCTCTGAGATCGGATATTCCTTTTTGTAGACTTACGGCATTTTGGGTGTCAAGATTCTTTTTAGCCAATATCCCTTGGATCGATCTTTTTTAAAATGAATTTCTATAAAAATGGCCCATCACCATAAACACATGTCGCGAATCTTTCACTGCTAAAACAGGGAATTCGAAAATCGAGTTGCTTTTTTTTCATTTGTCAATGGGGCAACTTTATGTAAGGATTTTAGGATGGAGACGAAAAAACCATCCAAAGCTATCTTCAAAGCAATTATTTTCGGGGTCTTTATTGTCGGTGCCATTTTCTTGATCCGTTTTACACCGGTCAAGAACTATCTTACAGCCGAAGCGCTGGGTCGTTTTCTTGAAACCGCCGGTTTATGGGCGCCGGTGGTATATATGGGGATCTATGCTGTGGGGGTCTGCCTTTTTCTCCCCGGCACTTTGTTGACAGGACTGGGCGCCGCCATCTTCGGCGCCTACTGGGGTTTTTTGTATGTATGGATCGGGGCCATGATGGGGGCAAGCGCCGCTTTCTTTATCGGACGGACGCTGGGAAGAGAATTTGCCGCTTCGTTGATCGGCGACAAACTGAAAAAATATGACGATGCCATCGAGCGTAACGGATTTGCCACCGTTCTGTATCTTCGCCTCGTTTATTTCCCCTTTACGCCCATGAACTTCGGTATGGGGCTGACCAAAGTCCGATTCTGGGACTATTTTTCAGGAACCGGCTTGGGCATTATGGTCGGCACGTTCATCTTCACCTTTTTTATCGGCACCCTTAAAGAAATATGGGCCTCGGGCAACTGGGGAGAACTGATTTCCTTTAAGGTTTTCTTCTCCATCGGACTCTTTATCTTCTCTTTGTTTATTCCTAAAATTGTCAAAAAAATTAAAGGAGAAGAAAAATGAAACTTCCCAGCCGGAGAATTATTACAGGGGATAAACCTAAACCGGAAAAGCTGGAAGCAAAAAATGTTTGCCACCAAAGCACA
>JAHECI010000345.1 GCA_024641825.1 Desulfobacterales bacterium
ACATCCTTTTGGATGGATCTCGATGGCGGCGTTATTGTTGTCCTGTTGACCAACCGCATCCATCCCTCCCGGGATAACGACCGAATCAAAGCCTTTCGGCCGATATTACATGACGCGGTCATGGAAACTGTGTCGGATGGGAAATACATTCAAAAAAATATCGATTGCGCGACCTAAAAACCGAAACGGTTCAACGGAAAATCATCCCCCGATTGATCGTATGCTCGGATCCAAGATACACCCGAAAAGATACGGGACGCCCACTTCCCCGGCTCCGGGAAGCCGCACTTTAAATAATAAGGAACATCTCGATATTTCTCTTGTCATAATAAAATAATTTTGATAATTTTGCGTATTTAATAAATTCAGGCTTTTCTTCACATCTTTTTCAAAGGGAATAACGAAAAAGATGTGCATATTTTTAGCATATTAAAGATGAGGGATTATGGGTCTATTCGTCGATAAAATTTTAGGTGTTTTTTCAACAGATCTTGCCATCGATCTGGGTACGGCAAATACGCTGGTTTATGTTAAGGGAAAAGGTATCGTGTTGAATGAACCCTCTGTAGTTGCTGTGCGTACGGACAATCGCATGAAAAACCGTGTTTTGGCTGTCGGCCTTGAGGCCAAGAATATGCTGGGAAGAACACCCGGGCATATCGTTGCGATTCGTCCCATGCGCGATGGTGTCATCGCCGATTTTGAAGTAACAGAGGCGATGCTCCGCCATTTTATTCACAAGGTTCACAACCGACGGACGTTTGTAAGGCCCAGAATTGTCATTGCCGTTCCGTCGGGGATTACCCAGGTTGAAAAACGTGCGGTCAAAGAATCTGCCGAGTCGGCAGGGTCCCGGGAGGTGTTCCTGATTGAGGAGCCCATGGCAGCGGCCATCGGTGCCGGCCTTCCCATTACCGAACCCATATGTAATATGGTTGTCGATATCGGTGGCGGCACCACGGAGGTTGCGGTGATATCTCTTGCGGGAATTGTTTACAGCCGATCGATTCGGGTGGCCGGCAATAAGATGGATGCTGCGATTATCCAGTACATCAAACGAAAATATAACCTGCTGATCGGTGAGCGCACCGCTGAAATCATCAAAACCACCATCGGGAATGCATATCCGGAGCCACAGGATCTTGAAACCATCGAAGTCAAGGGCAGGGACCTTGCTTCAGGCATCCCAAAGATTCTGGCCATCGATTCCGAAGAGATACGCGTGGCAATTTCCGAACAGATCGATGCCATTGTAGAGACCGTCAAAATTGCTTTGGAACAGACCCCCCCGGAGCTGGCCGCCGACATCGTGGACAGGGGAATTGTATTGACGGGCGGTGGCGCGCTGTTGAAGAATCTGGACAAGCTTCTCAGGGAGGAAACCAGCCTTCCCATAACGATTACGGAGAATCCATTACTCACCGTTGCACTCGGTTCCGGTGTAGCTCTTGACAGCATTGAAATCCTCAAACAAGTTGTAATTCAATAGTTACATGTTTTCCAAAAAGATGGTGATGATTGTTGGCGTGGTGGTTCTGATTGCCGTCAACATCATACTACTTTCCGTTTTCAATCGTCGCTATATCTCCTATTATGGACCGGGAAAGATCGCCATCTCCATTGTTGCGCCTTTCCAGAAAGCCACCAGCACTTCCATCCGCTTTGTCAGAGATATTTGGCGTCACTATTTTTTCCTGGTTAACGTGGCCAAAGAGAATGAGGACCTCAGAAAAGACTTAAACCGCGCCTTTGAAAAAAAAATTCAGTTTAAGGAATTTGAACTTTCCAATGCGCGTCTTCGCAATCTGCTGAACTTTCAGAAAAACATCACCGATCGTGTTCTGGCGGCTGAGGTTATTGGCAAGGACCCTTCTCCCTGGTTTAAAACGGTTCTTATCGATAAGGGACAACAGGACGGAGTCGAAAAAGGAATGGCCGTCGTAATTCCGGAAGGGATTGCAGGACAGACCACGGAGGTCTCCGCCCATTATTCCAAGGTTCTTTTGATTATCGATCATAACAGCGCCGTGGATGCTCTGGTTCAACGGGACAGAGCACGGGGAATCATCAAGGGCGGTTCCGCCGGTCAATGCCTTTTTAAATATGTTTTGCGCAAGCATGATATCGTGGTGGATGATATTGTCGTTTCGTCGGGGCTTGACGGTGTTTTCCCTAAAGGGCTTCCAGTGGGATATGTCTCAGGGGTCATCAAGCCCAAGTCCGGGATCTTTCAGGAAGTCACCGTAACCCCCCATGTCGATTTTGAAAAACTCGAAGAGGTTCTGGTTGTATTGACCCCTATAAAACATGAGTTTGAGCAAGAGAAATGACCTATTGTTATCATGTCTGTATATGTCTTTTTCTGATCATCGTTCAGACCACCGTTATGCCCTATATCCCCTTGTTCCAAGGATTTTATGATCTCCTGACCCCATTCGTCATTTTCTTGTGCATCTTCCGTCCCCTCCGTGAAAGCATACCGGTTATTCTCTTTTTCGGGTTTGTGATGGAAGCCATCTCCGGAGGCACGTTCGGTCTCTATTTGACTACCTATCTGTGGTTGTTTATCGGGGTGAGATGGATTATAACTTTTTTACATGTGGGGAACAATCCGCTGTTGCCGTTTATCGTTGTTGCCGGCGTATTGATGGAAAATTTAATAATTGTCGGCAGCAATGTCATCTTTGACCCCGGCTTGCGCTTCACATCGGAAATGTCGATTACCATTGGGGTCCAGGTGTTTTGGGCCATATTCACCGGGCCGATGTTTCTTTTGTTTTTTAATTATTCATTTGGGAAATGGGATAAAAGGGTTAAGGAAATATTCACAAGAAAAGTGGATCGTTAATTTATATTGAACGATCCATACCCCTTTTTTCATAAAAGAAGAGCGTGCTTTGACGAAATATTTAAAAACAGCAGACGCAGAATGGTATAAACAGCGGGTCATCAGAGCCATGTTTTGCGTTGCAGGCGCCTTTTTTATACTTTTGATACGCCTGTTTTATCTCCAGGTGATTCAGGGCCAGGAGTTGAGACGATTGTCGGAAAACAATTGTATCCGTCTGCAGAGTACCGAACCGTCCAGGGGAATGATTTTTGACCGAAACGGAATATTGCTGGTGGATAACCGGCCGTCGTTTGATGTGAGTATTATTTTAAAAGATGCCAAGCCGGTGAAGGATACCATTGAGAAATTGTCTAAATATATGAATGTTCCTGGGCCGGAACTCCTGTCAAAAATTGAAAACAACAAGACCGGATCACATTATAAGCCCATACCTTTGAAAAAGGATATCGGACGGGATGCCTTGGCGGCCGTGGAGGTTCATAAATTTGACCTTCCCGGGGTTGTCATCGATGTCAAGTCTCGAAGACACTACATCGAGCCACAGCGTGCCGCACACTTGATCGGATATTTGAGCGAAATTAATTCTAAAGAACTCGAATCCGGAAAATACCCCGAATATAAGGGGGGGGATTTTATCGGAAAATTCGGTGTCGAGAAAATATTTGAGTCGTTTTTGAATGGGAAGCGAGGGGGTCGACAGGTTGAAGTCAATGTTATGGGACAGGTGGTAAGGGTGTTGAAAACAGTGGATGCCCAGCCCGGACATAACATTTATCTCACCATCGACAATACCTTGCAGAAAACAGCGGAAATGCTTTTAGAGGGTGAGGCCGGTGCCGTTGCCGCCATGGATCCAAATACAGGGGATATCCT
>JAHECI010000052.1 GCA_024641825.1 Desulfobacterales bacterium
CCTTCAAGCCCATGTGCTTGGTTATCGCCGCCGTCAGGGTCGTCTTCCCGTGATCGATATGCCCTATCGTGCCCACATTGACATGCGGCTTGGTCCTCTCAAACTTTTGCTTCGCCATCTTTTTTCCTCCCTCTAAAACGGGTTAGCGATGAACACCTTATATTTCTCCCAACCCCATGGGGTTAGATTGTTCCATTATGGGCGCACAACCCAAACGATTCCAAAATCTTACCATCTGTAATGGGCAAACGCCTTGTTCGCTTCGGCCATCTTGTGGGTGTCTTCCCGTTTCTTTACGGAAGCACCACGTTTATTGGCCGCATCCAAAAGCTCCGCCGCCAGTTTATCCACCATTCCCTTTTCAGATCTTTTACGCGCAAAACTGATAATCCAGCGAATCCCCAGGGCCGTTTTCCGCGACGGCCGAATTTCTGTTGGAACCTGATAGGTTGACCCCCCGACCCTGCGCGATTTAACCTCGATCATCGGCTTTACATTTTCAAGGGCCTGCTCAAAAATCTTCACGGGAGGCTCTTTGGTCTTTTGCTCGATGATATCGAATGCATCGTACAGAATTGACTCGGCCGTACTCTTTTTCCCGTCTCTCATAATACATTTTATGAATCTTGATACCAGCTTATTGTTATATTTGGAATCCGGCACAATGATCCGTTCGGGGACTTCTCTTCTTCTCGGCATAGATTACACCATCGTTATTATTTTGTTGTTTATTTTCCTGCTGCAGATCCAGGCACCCTGTATCGTGGATTATGGATCGTTGTTCTACTTGGGTTTTTTTGAGCCGTATTTTGATCTGCCCTGTTTCCGATCCTCAACCCCTAATGTATCGAGTGTACCCCTGACGATATGGTACCTTACACCCGGCAAGTCCTTAACACGTCCGCCGCGAACCAGAACCACCGAATGCTCTTGGAGGTTATGGCCGATACCGGGGATATATGCGGTCACCTCTATACCGGTGGTCAATCGGACCCTGGCAACCTTCCGCAAAGCAGAATTGGGCTTCTTGGGCGTGGAAGTGTACACACGTGTACAGACGCCTCTTTTCTGGGGCGCCCCTTTGAGTGCCGGAGTATTGGTCTTCTTCCTTATTCGCTTTCTTCCTTTTCTTACCAGTTGATTAATTGTCGGCATTTTTTAAATGAAATCCTTTTGTTTTTATGAGCGAGATTCTCACGTTGGCAAAATGAACATTATTAAGGATTAAAGCTTATTTTGTCAAGCCTTTTCTTGGGATATAAATGATATTGTTTGTCCCAATGACTCCCTAACAGATCACCGTTTAGAGGAACCGTTCAGAACGGCAGCGCCACGGCATATACCTAAGTCGTTACAACCTCCACATCTCTATATCTGGGAAGTCCGGTGCCGGCAGGAATAATCCTTCCCATAATGACGTTCTCTTTGAGCCCCTGTAATGTATCCACTTTCCCGGCAATACTGGCGTCGGTAAGAACTTTTGTCGTCTCCTGGAACGAGGCGGCTGAGATAAAACTTTCAGTGGAAAGTGACGCTTTGGTAATCCCCAGAATAAGCGGTTCTGCAACAGCGGGTTTCTTCCCCTTTTCGATGGTTGCACGGTTAGTTTCCTCAAAAATTTTCCGGTCGACCTGTTCTTCCAGAATGAATTCGGTATCTCCGGCATCGAGAACCTTAACCCGCTGCATCATCTGTCGCACAATGACCTCGATGTGCTTGTCATTAATCCGGACACCTTGCAATCGATAAACTTCCTGCACCTCATCCACGAGATATCGTGCCAGTGAAATTTCACCCTTAATATTCAATATATCCTGGGGGATGGCGGATCCACTGATCAGCGCCTCACCCGCCCGGATATAGTCCCCCTCATATACGTTGACATGCTTGCCCCGTGAAATCAAATATTCTTTCTTTTCACCCACATCATCAATGGGGGTAACGGTGATTCTCTGTTTTCCTTTTTTGGTTGCCTTCGCTATTGAAACATACCCGTCGATCTGGCTCAACACAGCGGTTTCTTTCGGCTTTCGAACTTCAAAAAGTTCTGCCACCCTTGGGAGACCACCGGTAATATCTTTGGTTTTGGTGGTGGCTCTGGGCAGCTTCGCAATAACATCTCCAGCCTTAACCTCATCCCCTTCTTCAACCAGCAGAATGGCATTTATGGGCAGTAAATAGCGTGCTTTGCCGGATGATTCCGTAAGGTTAGCGGTTTTTCCATCTTTATCCTTGATTGAAATCCTCGGACGTTCCTCGCCACTTTTAGATTCGATGATCGTACGACTCGATTTCCCGGTGACGGGGTCGACTTTTTCCTGCATGGTTTTACCGGCGCTGATATCGCCGAATTTAACCGTACCATCGACTTCCGTTATAATCGGCGTTGCAAAAGGGTCCCACGTTACGAGAAGGTCTCCGGCTTCGACACGAACACCGTTTTTGACCTCGATGAGCGCGCCGTAAATGACCGGGAAACGCTCTCTTTCCCGCCCGGAATCTCCAACCACGGCAACTTCACCCCCCCGGCGGTTCATCACAACAAATCGATTTTCTGTTTTTTCCACCACATTGAGATTAATAAACTTAATCTTCCCGTCCGTCCTGGCTCTAATATCCGCCTGCTCAACTCTTCGGCTTGCGGTTCCACCGATGTGGAAGGTGCGCATGGTCAACTGGGTCCCGGGCTCTCCGATGGACTGGGCCGCAAGGATTCCCACGGCCTGACCGATTTCGATCTTGGTGCCGTGTGCGAGGTCTCGACCGTAGCACTTGGCACACACCCCTTGCCGACTCTTGCATGTCAGAACGGATCTTATTTTCACGCGAGTGAGCCCGACTTCTTCAATGGATTTTACAGCGTCTTCGTCAAGATCTTCTCCGGCTTTGACAATCACTTCATCTGTAAATGGATCGACGATGTCCTCTACGGCGACCCGCCCTAAAATTCTTTCTTCCAGGCGTTGTATAACTTCTCCACCCTCCATAAGAGACTCCACCTCGACACCCAGCATGGTACCGCAATCTTCCTCGTAAATAATGCAGTCTTGGGCAACGTCGGCGAGCCTCCGGGTAAGATATCCGGAGTTGGCGGTCTTGAGGGCCGTATCGGCGAGACCCTTTCTGGCGCCGTGGGTGGAAATGAAATATTGAAGCACGGAAAGGCCTTCCCGGAAATTGGCGCTAATGGGCGTTTCAATGATTTCACCCGATGGTTTTGCCATAAGGCCACGCATCCCTGCAAGCTGACGCATCTGATCCTTACTCCCCCGGGCGCCGGAATCCGCCATCATATAGATGGAGTTGAAACTGTCTTCCACAACGGGCTTTCCCGCCTCGTCCAGGACAGGATTGCCATCGCTGTCGATGACAGGGGACACCCGCAAGGCCTTCATCATCTCGTCCGCCACATCGTCGGTTGCCTTTGCCCAAATATCGATGACCTTGTTATATTTTTCACCTTGGGTGATAAGGCCCTCGGTATATTGCAGGCCGATCTTTTCGGCCTGCTTTTCGGCGCTTTTTAAAATATCCCATTTTGTCGACGGTATGATCATGGCGTCGATGGAAATGGATAGACCGCCTTCGGTGGAGTATTGGTACCCGATGTCTTTTAATCGGTCGGAGAGGATGACCGTAGCCTTTGGGCCCAAGTTTCGGTATGCATAATCCACCAGTTCGGTCAACGTCCGTTTATCTCTGATGTTGTTGATCATGGAAAACGGTATCTCGGGTCGCTTGTCGATCACCTGAAAAATGTGGTGACCTTCATCGGCAAAAACAATGTCGCTGATATCGCCTTCTTCAAGGGCAAAAATTTGGTCCGCATTCTCATCTGCAACACTGAATATACGTTTGAATTCATCCTTTCTGCACAGACCGATGAGGCCTTCATTATCCCGGTCAAGCCCCTTGGAATATTGAGCGACCATTTCGATAAAATCAGCGCCGGACTGTAGATTTTCAAAAACAGCCTCGGCCTTGTCTTCTTCGGCAACTTCGATATGGCGAAGCATCATGATGTTATCTTTGGGGATGATTTCCCATAAAAGGATGCGTCCCACCGTCGTATCAAACCTTTTTCCATCGATCCGAACCGTTATTTTTGCATGAAGTTCCACGGCGTTGGCATCGTATGCACATCGGACCTCTTCAGGATTTGCAAATATTTTTCCTTCGCCTTTTGCCCCGGTTACCCCTCGGGTCATGTAATAGATGCCGAGGACAATATCCTGACTGGGCACAATGATCGGACTACCATTGGCCGGAGAAAGGATGTTGTTGCTCGACAGCATCAATGCCCTGGCCTCAATCTGAGCTTCTACGGAAAGCGGTATATGAACCGCCATCTGGTCACCGTCAAAGTCAGCATTAAACGCCGTACAGACCAGTGGATGGAGCTGAATGGCCTTTCCCTCGATGAGAATCGGTTCGAATGCTTGAATACCCAGTCGGTGAAGGGTGGGCGCACGGTTTAAAAGAACCGGATACTCTTTGACAACCTCATCCAATGTGTCCCAGACCTCTGGAACTTCTCGTTCCACCATCTTCTTGGCGCTTTTTACCGTGGAAACAAGCCCCTTTTGTTCAAGACGATAATAAACAAAGGGTTTGAACATCTCTAGGGCCATTTTCTTCGGCAAACCGCACTGGTGGAGCCTTAGATTCGGCCCGATGCTGATAACGGTACGACCGGAATAATCGACCCGCTTGCCCAACAGGTTTTGTCTGAAACGCCCCTGCTTGCCTTTCAAAGTATCGCTGAGAGACTTTAACGGGCGTTTATTGGTCCCCATAATCGCTCTGCCGTGCCGGCCGTTGTCAAAAAGAACGTCCATGGATTCCTGAAGCATCCGCTTCTCATTGCGGACAATAATGTCCGGCGCCTTTAATTCCATAAGGCGTTTTAAACGATTGTTCCGGTTAATGACCCTGCGATACAGATCATTGAGATCCGATGTGGCAAATCTTCCCCCCTCCAAAGGGACAAGGGGTCGCAAATCCGGCGGCAGGACAGGAATAACATCCATGACCATCCAGGTGGGATCGATTCCCGATCGTCTGAAGGAATCGATAATCCTGAGTCGTTTGGAGAGTTTCTGCCGTTTGGCCACAGATCCGGTGGAATTGATTTCGGCCTTCAATTCCTTGTATAGTGTTTCGAGTTCGATCTTCTCCAGCAGTGCTTTAATGGCTTCGGCACCGATTCCTGCCTCGAATTTGTTTCCGTAAATCTCCCGGGCTTCTCGATATTTCTCTTCCGATAGAAGTTGATAGGTCTTTAAATCGGTTTCTTTGGGATCTATGACGATGTAACTGTCAAAGTAAATGACCTTTTCAAGATTTTTTAGCGTCAGATCGATCAGATTGCCGATCTTGCTCGGAAGGCTTCTCAAAAACCATATATGGGAACAGGGTGTGGCGAGTTCGATGTGTGCCATCCGCTCCCGCCGGACCTTTGACTGAATCACCTCCACGCCGCATTTCTCACAAATGACGCCCCGGTGTTTCATTCGCTTGTACTTGCCACAGTTACATTCGTAGTCCTTTGTAGGCCCGAAAATCTTGGCGCAGAAAAGACCGTCTCGTTCAGGCTTAAACGTTCGATAATTTATGGTTTCGGGCTTTTTAATCTCTCCATGCGACCATTTTAAAATCTCCTCGGGTGATGCCAGAGCAATCTTAACACCTGAAAAAAGCTTTGGATCAGTCGGTTTGGTGAAGAAATCGTATAAAGTTTCCATTTTTTTTCCTGTTTTATGTTTCTTCGATTAGGGTTATGTCCAGCCCCAAACTCTTTAATTCTTTTGTCAGCACCTTGAACGACTCGGGGAGACCCGGGTCGAGTGTATTCTGCCCTTTTACAATCTTTTCATACATGCGGGTTCTCCCCGCCATATCGTCGGATTTTACGGTTAAAAATTCTTGCAGCGCATGGGCCGCCCCATAAGCCTCCATGGCCCAGACTTCCATCTCACCCAGACGCTGGCCGCCGAATTGCGCTTTTCCTCCCAGAGGCTGCTGGGTTACCAGTGAATAGGGCCCGATAGATCTGGCATGGATCTTATCGTCCACCAGATGATGAAGCTTCAGCACATACATGGTTCCGACGGTGATTTTTTCTTTAAAAGGTTCGCCGGATCGACCGTCATACAGCGTGGTCTGGCCGGTGGCGCTCAGCCCCGCTTCGGTGAGGAGAGACTTGATTTCAGATTCCTTGGCCCCGTCAAAAACCGGTGTGGCCATATAAACACCGTCTCGGTAGTGTTTGACAAATTCCCACAATTCCTCATCGTCAAAGCCGTCGACCTTTTCCTGAACAGATGGTTCTGAGAATATTCGTTTAATTTTCTCTCGAAGGGCCTCGAGCTTCTGTTCTTCCATCAGCTTGTTGAGTTGATCCCCAAGACCTTTGGCCGCCCATCCCATATGAATCTCCAGAACCTGGCCCACATTCATTCGGGAAGGAACGCCCAGGGGATTCAGGACCATATCCACCGGTGTGCCGTCTTCAAAATAGGGCAGATCTTCCTGGGGAAGAATTCTCGATACGACACCTTTATTGCCGTGACGTCCGGCCATCTTGTCGCCCACGGACAGTTTACGCTTCATGGCCACATAGACCTTAACCATTTTAATGACGCCCGGCGGAAGATCATCGCCTTTTTCATACCGGCTGACGTGTCGTTCAAAAGAATCTCTGCAAATCTCACACTGATTCCGGTATATTTCCAGAATGTCGTGGACCTGTTCGGTCAGTTGCGGACTTTCCAGGACGATCCCTTCGATCTGGGCCAGGGGTATTTGGGCCAGGGTTTCGGAATCTATCTTGCTCCCTTTCGAAATCAGAACTTTCTTGCCTTTTTTTAGGGGTGAATGGCATTTCTGCCCCACGAGAATTTTTTCAAACTCCGAGCGGGCAACCGTTTCGATGACAGCAAGCTTTTCATCCCTTTCTTTTTCTAAAGAAACGATCTCGCTATCTTCAATCGCTCGGGAACGGTCATCCTTTTCTACGCCCCGTCTTGAAAAAACCTTGGCATCAATGACGATCCCCTGAACACCGGGGGGTACCCGTAAAGACGTATCTTTCACATCCCCGGCTTTTTCACCGAAAATGGCCCGCAAAAGTTTTTCTTCAGGAGAAAGCTGTGTTTCACCTTTGGGGGTAATCTTTCCCACCAGGATATCTCCCGGACCGACTTCCGCGCCCAATCGAATAATGCCGCTTTCGTCAAGATCCTTTAGGGCTTCTTCTCCCACATTCGGGATGTCCCGGGTAATGTCTTCCTTGCCCAGTTTGGTGTCCCGGGCCAGAATTTCAAATTCTTCAATATGGACGGAGGTATAAACGCCGTCCCGGTGAAGCCTTTCCCCCACCAGAATCGAATCCTCAAAATTATAACCACCCCAGGGCATAAATGCCACGGTAATATTTTTCCCCAGAGCCAGTTCCCCGAAGTGTGTCGCCGGTCCGTCAGCAATGATTTCCCCGGCCTTGACTTCCTGTCCTTTTCTGACGATGGGGCGTTGATTGAAACAGGTATTCTGGTTTGAACGGACGAATTTTGAAAGGTTGTGAACCGTCACCGGCAGGTCGACGCCGGGGTCACCGTCCACTTTTTTATTCCTCAGAACGATCCGGGACGCATTCACGTCCACCACGGTGGCATCGCGCTTTGCAACCACTGTAACCCCTGAGTCTTTGGCAACCACGCCCTCAATTCCTGTACCCACAAGGGGTGCTTGACTAACGATCAGCGGAACTGCCTGACGCTGCATGTTCGATCCCATCAGTGCTCTGTTGGCGTCATCGTTTTCCAGAAACGGAATAAGGGATGCGGAAACACTGACAAGCTGGTTGGGAGAGATGTCCATCAGCTCGATATCTTCGGCTTTGACCATCATAAATTCTCCGCCGACTCTGGATGTTACCAACGGGTTGACATATTTCTTATTTTTATCGATCTGTGCATTGGCCTGGGCAATCGGGTGCTCTTTTTCCTCAAAAGCCGTGAGAAACCTGACCTCATCCTGAACCGTGGAATCTTTGACAACGCTGTACGGCGTTTCAATGAATCCATATTCATTGACCCGGGCATACGTGCTCAGAGATACAATAAGGCCGATGTTCGGACCTTCCGGCGTTTCTATGGGACAGATTCTCCCATAATGGGAAGGATGAACGTCCCTGACCTCAAACCCGGCTCTTTCCCGGGTCAACCCCCCCGGTCCCAGGGCACTCAGGCGACGCTTGTGGGTCGTTTCTGAAAGGGGGTTTGTCTGATCCATGAATTGACTGAGCTGGCTGGTCCCGAAGAACTCTTTAACCACAGCGGAAACAGGCTTTGGATTGGCCAGATCGTGCGGCATCAATGCATCGACCTCCTGCAGACTCATCCGCTCTTTGATGGCACGTTCCATTCGAACCAATCCGATGCGGTACTGATTTTCCAGAAGCTCACCCACCGCACGCACCCGTCGATTCCCCAGATGATCGATATCGTCGATGGTCCCCTGGGCGTCTTTGAGTTCTATGAGGGTTTTAGCTGCCAGGAGAACATCCTCTTTTCTGAGGGTTTTCAATTCAATGGAAGAATCAATGCCCAGGCGGATGTTAATCTTCATTCGCCCCACACCCGAAAGGTCGTAATAGGCCGATTTGAAAAACATGTGGTCGACAAAGTCCTGGGCCACCTCCGGCGTTGCCGGATTTCCGGGCCTGAGTCTTCGATATATTTCAATGAGCCCTTCCTCTTTTGTTTCGATCTTGTCCAGAAGGAGGGTTTTGTGAATCGAGTCACTGGTGGTGACGTCGTCGATGAACAGCAATTCAAATTCGGAAATACCGGCATCACTCAACGCTTTAAAATTTTCTTCGTTAAACGTCTCGTTGCATGTTACGATGGTGTCTCCGCTGTCTGGGTGAACAATGGTTCGGGCAAATACTTTACCGGAAATATCTTCGACACTGATGGGAAGTAAGGTTATAGTGGCCGATTTTAACCGTTTGATTGCGGCTTTCGTAAACATGCGTCCTTTGGGCACAAGGATATCGCCGGTGTCGGGATCTTTGACATCCCGGCTCGCACGGTGCCCCTTCACCAGATCTTCGTCGAATTCTTTTAAAATCCGTTTGCTCTGGATAAGAAACTTTTCTGTTTTGTAAAAATACGCCAGAATGTCTTCGGAACTAAACCCAAATGCTTTGAAAAGAATGGTAATCGGAAGTTTGCGACGGCGGTCGATCCTAATATTGACGATATCTTTGTGATCAATCTCCATATCGATCCAGGATCCCCGAACAGGTATAATTCTGCACGTGTAAATTACTTTGCCGCTGGAATGGGTCTTCCCTTTGTCATGATCGAAAAACACACCGGAAGACCTGTGGAGCTGACTGACCACAGCACGTTCGGTCCCATTAATAATAAAGGTCCCATTTTCCGTCATCAAGGGAATGGTACCGAAATAAATTTCCTGCTCCTTGATATCACGGATATTGGTGATTCCGGTTTCTTTGTCGATATCGTACACAACCAGTCTCACGGTGATACGGAGTGGAATTTCGTAAGTCATTCCCCGATGAATGCATTCCTGGACACTGTGCTTTATCTCACTGAATCGATAGGATACAAATTCGAGGGAAGCACTTCCGGTAAAATCTTTTATCGGAAATACCGACTTGAATACAGCTTGCAATCCAATGTCTTTCCGCTTTTCCGGAGCAACATCTCTTTGTAAAAGCCGGTCGAATGATTCCCGTTGCACTGCGATAAGGTCAGGGATATCAACGATCTTTGGTATCTTCCCGAAACTCTTCCTTATCCGCTTGTTTGCCAAAATCCTTTCCGACATGGGGTCTCCAATATCTTAAATTGGGTTATGGAATATGGGGTCCGGTGACGGGGGATGGGGTATGGCCCATATGACCAAGCCCCTCCCCGTTTCACCATTACCCATTGCCGATCACCTGTTGTGGATGATCTATTCTGGGTTATTTGATTTCAACCTGAGCACCGGCGTCCTCAAGCTGGGCCTTGATTTTTTCAGCCTCCTCCTTAGAAATGCCTTCCTTGACAGGCTTGGGGACCTCATCCACCAACGTTTTGGCGTCTTTTAAGCCCAGGCCGGTAATGGCACGGACTTCCTTGATGACCTGTATCTTTTTGTCGCCGAATGTTGTCAGAATAACATCAAATTCGGTCTTTTCTTCTTCCGCGGCACCTCCGGCTTCAGCAGGAACCCCACCCGCAACAACCATGGGCGCGGCCGCGGAAACTCCGAATTTTTCTTCCATTTCTTTAACGAGCTCCGATAAATCAAGCACCGTCATATTTGCAATAAATTCAATTACATCTTCTTTTGTAATATCAGCCATTTTATTTTTCCTCCAGCTTACCTATTAATGTCTTCTATATCTGTCGAATCATTGGTTGTTTAAATTAAATTAGTTGGATTCGCACACATCCGGTGGTTGTGGTTTCTATCCATTGTCAACCCGCTTCTTTCTGTTCCTTAACGGCCTGCAATACATTCAAAAATTGCACCGGTATGGCGTTCAGGGTTCGGACGAAACCGGATACAACTCCGTTTGCCGTCGAAAGGAACTGGCCGAGAAGCTCTTCACGGGAAGGCAGGGTCGCCAACGTCTTGATGGCACTTAAATCCAGAACCTTGCCGCCCATAACACCGGTTTTAATTTCCAGGTTTTTGAACTCGCCTGAAAATTGCGTCAGAACCTTGGCCGGCGAAACCGGGTCGTCATAGCTAAGGGCAACGGCACTCGGACCTTTGAACCAGTCTTTGATCAGAGCGACATCGGTTTCTTCAGCAGCTCTGATAAGCAGTGAATTCTTGACCACCTTGTATTCGATTTCATGCTCTCTGAGCTTCCGCCTTAAGTCATTAATAGTGGTTACATCAAGGCCCTTGTAATCGGTTACAATTACAGCCGTGGACTTTGCAAACTTTTCATGAAGATCTTTTACGATCTCTTTCTTTTTATCTATCCGCACAACTCAATACACCTCCTTCCTTAATCCGTAAAAACCGGAGGCAACAACTTATCAAAATAGTTTGTCTCGGTAGGCCGGCTTCGCCGCTTAAACACAACCAAGTGCACCTACGGTCTTTGACAGAAATAGTTTTATGAACCAAGTATGTTTAAAAAAATATCACCATCGGCACCCAGACAATCCGTTTTTCAAACGGACTTTCCTCGGTGATTACGTCCAAAATCCTCGCGATTTGGTTTTTATCGGGGTGGAAAAATCAAAATTGCAAATCCACACTGGAAGCAGTCTATTTGACCAAGTCTTTGATACTGGCGGCATCGATCTTAATCCCGGGCCCCATGGTCGTAGATATGGCAATGCTTTTTAGGTAGGTCCCCTTACTGGAAGCCGGTTTGAGACGAATAATCGTTTCTAAAAATGCAGATGCATTCTGGACAATCTTATCTACCCCGAAAGAAACTTTACCCATTGGGACGTGCACGATCCCGGCTTTTTCAACCTTGAAATCAATTTTACCTGCCTTGAGCTCTTCGACCGCCCTGGCGATCTCAAACGTTACGGTTCCGGTTTTTGCATTGGGCATCAAGCCTCTTGGGCCGAGAAGTCTTCCGATTTTTCCAACAGAACCCATCATATCCGGAGTTGCAACGGCTTTATCAAAATCAAGCCACCCCTCTTTGATTTTTTCTATCAGATCATCGTTTCCGACAAAATCAGCGCCTGCATCGGTCGCCTCTTTCTCTTTTTCACCCTTAGCAAATACGAGAACCTTGACTTCCTTGCCAAGACCGTTCGGCAAAACCACCGTTCCTCGAACCATCTGATCGGCATGTCTTGGATCCACCCCGAGACGCACCGCAACGTCAACCGTTTCATCAAAATTGGCATAAGACGCATCGATGGCTATTTGAACGGCTTCACTAATACTCGGTTTTTCCGCTACATCTACCTTTTTACGCGATTCTGTATACTTTTTACCCCACTTCGGCATCTTCTTTTGTTCACTCCTTTTTTAGACGACCTCAATCCCCATACTTCTTGCAGTACCGGCGATAATTTTACAGGCACCATCCAAATCGATTGCGTTTAAATCGACCATTTTCTGTTTGGCGATATCTTCGAGTTGTTGTCGTGTAACCTGGCCGACCCTTTCCCGCTTTGGGTCGCCGGCGCCCTTTGCAATTTTCGCCGCCATTTTCAAAAGCACAGATGCAGGCGGCGTTTTGGTGATAAAGGTAAATGATCTGTCCTGAAAGACGGTGATCACAACCGGAATGATCATACCTTCATCCTGGGCGGTTCGGGCATTGAACGCTTTACAGAAATCCATGATATTTACGCCGTGCTGCCCTAGTGCCGGGCCAATCGGGGGAGACGGATTGGCCTGCCCGGCTTTCACCTGCAGTTTTATCTGTGTCATAACCTTTTTTGCCATCTTATCTTATTACTCCTGTTTTTTTGCTTGCCCCGTCAAATGACGTCGGGGTCGTCGGCCTAATTTGGTTTATCCCGATATATCTGCCAATGATTCGCGGCCGGAAACCACTGGCGATTAAAGCTTTGCAACCTGTACGAACTCAAGTTCCACCGGTGTCGAACGACCAAAGATGCTAACGAGAACTCTGATCTTGCCCTTCTCGGGGTTAACCTCATCGACGACGCCGTTAAAATTCTTAAAAGGCCCGTCTACCACACGAATTTCATCACCGGTTTCAAAAAAGTATTTCGGCTGTGGTTTAAGTTTTCCGGCCTCCATACGATTTAGGATTTGCTGGGCCTCTTCATCGGATATGGGGGTCGGTTTTTCTCGCCCCCCAAGGAAACCGGTTACCTTGGCCGTGTTGTTGACAATGTGCCAGGTTGCATCGTCCAGTTCCATCTTAACCAGTATGTATCCGGGATAGAACTTGCGAGAGGATGTTTTTCTTTTTCCTTTAACCAGTTCGACAATCTCCTCGGTAGGGACGACCACCTCTCCGAATTTCTCAGGTTGGGGAAAAGACGCAATTCGCTCCTCCAAGGCCAATTTGACCTTGTTTTCAAATCCGGAATAAACATGGACAATATACCATTTAAGCGCCAATTTCCTATTCTCCCCTTTCATTGAAGAACCACACGGATGATACTCGACAGGCCAAAGTCCACCACCCCGAGAAATAGGGATATTATCATCACCAGAATCAGCACGACAACCGTAGAGCCGATGGTCTGCTTTCGTGAGGGCCAAACAACCTTTTTCAGCTCTATTTTGACTTCTCTCAGGAACTGAAGCCAAGTGTCGATGGTGCCTTTTATTTTTCCGGGCTCACCCTTGGTTCTGGACAACGCTTTTGTTCTGGCCGAAGTTTGCGGCTTTTGAACATCTTTTCCAGAACCCGCAAATAATGCGGTCTTTTTTACGGCAGAATCATTTCCTGCCCCGAGTGATGCCTCGGCTTCGGCATTCTTTTTTCTCTTTTTCTTTGGATCTTTTTTTCTTTGTAATCTTGCCATTATTGCCCTAAACTTAGATTCAAAACAAAACGATCAAATAACACTTGGCCACCGGATTGAATCGTAAAAACCAACCCGTCAGGAAAATTTTTATCGTTGCACGACGTTTTTTTATACTGTCAAAATAATGTGGCAGGCCAGGAGGGATTCGAACCCCCAACACCCGGATTTGGAGTCCGACGCTCTACCGTTGGAGCTACTGGCCTACACCGTTCAACGCCTTTAAAACCCTTTACGTTTATTTAAAACAAACGGCCCCGATTCTCCATGCTGTTCCGGAAGTAAAACCATTTATTTTGTTTCTTTATGGCTCGTGTGTTTCCTACAAAATCTGCAATACTTGCTGAATTCCAGCTTGTCCGGTGTGGTCCGTTTATTTTTGGTCGTCGTATAGTTTCTTCTTTTGCATTCAGTGCATGCAAGTGTAACAATTATTCTCACCAGAAGACTCCTTCAGTTACTCCTCGATAATCTCGCTTACCACACCGGCGCCAACCGTCCGACCGCCTTCTCTGATGGCAAACCTGAGTTCTTTTTCCATCGCGATGGGCGTGATCAACTCCGCCGTAATCGTTATA
>JAHECI010000002.1:0-12816 GCA_024641825.1 Desulfobacterales bacterium
CAAATCATAGCCAATAATTGTCATTTAGTCCAGCGCTTTTATTTGACACACCGGCCGCTTTCCTCTATAAACGATTCATAAAGATCGAGTGGTAAAATCGCTTCGTGATTTTCTTCAGCAGTACTTTGCCGGTTTGAGCAAACACGTCCGATACGACCCCAATTGTGGATGAAATGGTAAAAAGCCTTTTTCCATGAAACCGAGGTGTCGTCGACGGCGAGATTAAAATAAAAACACATTGGATTCGATTTTTTACGAATTCTCTATCAACAGAAGGTAAGGGGTATATGTTGCAATCTGAGAAAATGTCTCAAATTAGTATCGAGAGCGAGATGAAAAAATCGTATCTCGATTATGCCATGAGTGTGATCATCGGCAGGGCGCTGCCGGAAGTTCGCGACGGGATGAAGCCGGTCCATCGACGCGTACTGTTTGCAATGAGAGAGCTCAAAAACGACTGGAACAAGCCGTATAAAAAATCCGCCCGTATCGTGGGGGACGTGATCGGTAAATATCATCCCCATGGCGATACCGCTGTGTACGATACCATTGTGCGGATGGCCCAGGATTTTTCTTTAAGGTATCCTTTGGTGGACGGCCAGGGAAACTTTGGGTCTGTGGATGGAGACCCTGCGGCGGCCATGCGGTATACGGAAATCAGAATGACGCGCCTGGCCCATGAAATGTTGGAGGATTTGGACAAGGAGACCGTTGATTTCATTCCCAATTACGATGAATCCCTGACAGAACCCACCGTACTGCCTGCCAAGGTCCCCAATCTTTTGATCAACGGCTCTTCGGGCATTGCTGTGGGGATGGCCACCAATATTCCGCCCCACAATCTTTTTGAAGTCATTGAAGCCATAAAGGCCATCATCGACACCCCTGAAATTACCTGGGAAAGACTGTTGGATTACATTCCGGGTCCTGACTTTCCCACGGCCGGCATTGTCTACGGCACCCGGGGGATTTATGACGCATATCGAAGCGGGCGGGGCATTATCCGGATTCGCGCCAGAGCCGTTGTGGAGAAGGACAAAAGAACCGGAAGTGAAACCATTGTGATTACAGAGCTTCCGTACCAGGTAAACAAGGCGAGGCTTATCGAAAAAATTGCCGAACTGATGAGAAACAAGCGGATCGAGGGGATACGGTACGTGCGGGACGAATCGGATCGGGAAGGGATGCGGATTGCACTCGGGTTGAAAAAAAATCAGATTGCGGGCGTGGTTGTCAATCAGCTTTACAAGCACACACAGATGGAGAACAGCTTCGGAATTATCTTCCTTGCGGTTGTGAACAACCAGCCTCAGCTTCTAACCATCAAAGAAATCCTTGAGTATTTTATACTTCACCGTAAGGATATCGTTGTCCGGCGGACCCGGTACGACCTGAAAAAAGCCGAAGCACGGGCGCATATACTCGAAGGATTGAAAATCGCTTTAGAAAACCTCGATGACGTCGTTTTTCTGATCCGAGAGTCAAAAACGCCCCCGGAGGCCAAAAAAGGACTGATGGAGACTTTCGATCTGACTGAAATTCAGGCCCAGGCCATACTCGACATGCGACTCCAGCGGCTCACCGGCCTTGAACAGGAAAAAATCATCGAGGAGTATAAAAATATTATTAAGGACATCGCCTGGTACAGGGAAATTCTCGGCAGTGAACGTATTGTCGAAAATATTATCAAGGAGGAACTTTCAAAAATACAAGAGGAGTTTGGAGATCCGCGCCGGACTGAAATCGTCGAATCGACCAAAGAGATAACCATTGAAGACATGATCGTCGAGGAAGACATGGTTGTTACGATTTCAAAGAGCGGCTATATAAAACGGAATCCGATTACCCTTTACCACCAGCAGCATCGGGGCGGCAAGGGTAAGACCGCCATGGGCGTTAAGGACGACGATTTTGTCGCCGACCTTTTTGTGGCCTCCACCCACCACACCTTCCTCTTTTTCACCAACCAGGGCCGGGTGTATTGGTGCAAGGTATACGACATTCCACAAGCCGGCCGTGCCAGTCGCGGCAAAGCCATTGTAAATCTTCTCAATCTGGGAAAAGATGAAAAACTTACCACGGTGCTTGCCGTTCCGACATTTGAACCGGGGTATCATATTTTAATGGCGACCCGAAGCGGCCTGATCAAAAAGACAGATCTCATGGCCTTCTCCAGACCCAGGGCCGGCGGCATTATCGCCATAAATCTGCTCCCGGATGACGAGCTGATTGCAGCACGGATTACCGATGGAACCCAGAACGTCTTTTTGGGATCGGCCCAGGGGAAATCGATCCGTTTTCACGAGTCGGATGTTCGACCCAGCGGCCGTGTCGCAAGGGGGGTTCGGGGATTGAGGCTTGCGTCCGGAGACCGGATTGTTGGAATGGAAGTTTTAAGCCATGGCCAAACCCTGTTTGCTGCAACGGAAAACGGCTTTGGAAAGCGGACGTCCATCGATGAATATCCGCTTCAAAGACGCGGGGGAAAAGGTGTTATTACCATCAAGACCACCCAGCGAAACGGACGGGTGGTGGGGATACGTCTGGTGGATGAGAACGATGACCTGATGCTCATGACCGACTCCGGAAAGCTGATCCGCATATCGGTGGGCGGCATTTCGGTCATCAGCCGTAACACCCAGGGGGTGAAGCTCATCGAGATAGCGCCGGGAGAAAAGGTGGTCGGCGTGGTGAGACTGGCAGAAAAGGAAGATGGTTTGGTGGATGAAGAGGTGCCTGAACAGTGAAAGTAAAACTCGATGTGGATAAAATAAAGATTGGTGTGGTGGGCGCCGGAAGTTGGGGCACCGCCTTGGCCAATCTTCTGGGGCACAAAGGTTTTAAGATAGATTTGTGGGTGTTCGAACAGGACGTAAAAGAACAGATCGAATCCTCCAGGGAGAACCAAATTTTTCTCCCCGGCGTTTCACTTTCAAGGAACATCTTTCCTTCCAACGATCTGGCCGGCGTTGTCAACGGAAAAGATCTTGTGCTGGTGGTCGTTCCGTCACATGTCATGCGGGAAACCGGAAAAAAAATCCAGGTCGATATTTCGCCGGAGACCATTGTCGTTTCGGCCTCTAAAGGAATTGAAAATAAGACCCACTTGACCATGTCCGGCGTACTGAGAGAAATTCTTTCTGACACGCCGGAAAATTCCTTCGCGGTCCTTTCGGGGCCGAGCTTTGCACGGGAAGTTGCCGAAAAAGTTCCCACCGTCGTGGCCGCGGCCTCCAAGGATCAGACGGTGGCCAAATTTGTTCAGAATGTATTTGTAACCCCATATTTCAGGGTTTACACAAACAACGATATGATCGGGGTTGAACTGGGGGGGGCTGTAAAAAATGTTATCGCCATCGCCTCCGGAGTCGTAGAAGGTCTTGGGCTTGGGTTAAATGCCAGGGCGGCCCTCATCACCCGAGGTTTGACAGAGATGCGTCGCCTGGGATTGAAGCTCGGCGCCAACCCCCGGACGTTTGCCGGGATCGCCGGTGTCGGCGACCTGGTTCTGACCTGCACCGGAGATGTCAGCAGAAACCACACCGTCGGGAAAAAAATAGGGGAGGGGATGAAATTAAATGAGATCCTCTCTGAAATGCGAATGGTGGCGGAAGGGGTAAAAACCGCCAAGTCGGTTTATAACCTGTCACGAAAGCTTGGCGTGGAAATGCCCATTTGCCATGAAATATATCGGATTCTTTACGAGGATCTATCCCCCAAAAAGGCTGTACACAGATTAATGACTCGCGCCCTAAAACACGAGCTGGACGAGGTGTAAACCGAGATGGGGTACGAAAATATTCGGCCCAATAAAGGAGAAGGCCACCGGAAAAGGCTACGGGAAAAATTTCTTGAATCCGGTCTTGACGGATTTCATGATTATGAGGTGGTTGAGCTGCTGCTGACATTGGCCATGCCGCGGAAAGACTGCAAGGACGCTGCAAAGGCCGCTATGGAACAATTCAAAACCCTCCAGGGCGTACTTGAAGCTTCTCCAAAAGCGCTCTGCGAGGTCCCCGGGATCGGTCCAAAAAATCTATTGGGAATCAAGCTGATCAAGGCGGTGGCGGACCGATACCTTAAAAAACGCCTGTTGCACCAAGACGCCCTCAACAACTCCAAGGAACTTTTCGAATATCTTTACCACAGCATAAGGGACAAGACCCGGGAATGTTTTAATGTCGTTTTCCTCAATGCAAAAAACAGAGTTGTTGAAACTCAGACACTCTTTGAAGGGACGTTAACCGCCAGTTCGGTGTATCCCAGAGAAGTGGTTCTTGCCGCCCTTAATCATCATGCTGCAGCACTGATTTTCGCCCATAACCATCCGTCCGGAGACCCGAAACCGTCTCCGGAAGACGTCGCCATTACCCGACAGCTCGTTTTTGCGTGCAGGGTGGTCGGCATAACCGTACATGAACATCTCATCATCGGGAATAACCGTTACTTCAGTTTTGCGGATGAAGGCTACATCTCCCGGATGAATCGCGAATATGATATGCAGAACACGTAAGGTTAAAGATTCTCTGCTGCCCCGTTGAAACGGGGAAGACAGATCGGTTTCACCGCTGCATTTGCTACCCGGTTGAAAACATCCGGTCTTAGACAAAAATGAACGATACCCAAGAAAAATATCCTGACTGTTTCGGCCGTCTGGAAACGGTTTTCCCTAAAGGCCCGAACGATCTAAGAAACACACCGGAGACGTGTATGGAATGCCCGGACAAAACAGCGTGTCTGCGAGCGGCCATGGAGGGATCCGACGGACTGAAGGTCAGGGGAGAAATTGTCGACAGGGCATATCAATCCGGCGTTTTGAGTTTTTTTCAAAGATGGTCCCAAAAGAAAGACCTTCAACAGAGACGCGATAAGAAAATTAAACCCTAATGGAGCGTTTGACAAATTCTATCCCGCCCCTACCCTGGCGGGCGGGGAGTGACGAACCGACTTGGGGCCAAGGAAAGGTATCAAAAGGAGACGTTATGAAAACCATAAAAGATATAGATATTTCGGGAAAAAAGGTCTTTATCAGGGTCGATTTCAATGTTCCAATGGACCTGCAGCAGAACATCACCGATGATTCCCGAATTCGGGCTGTGCTGGGAACTCTGGAATATGCCCTGGACCATAACGCCAAACTGATCATCGCCTCACACATCGGCAGGCCCAACGGCAAGATCTTGCCTGAGCTGAGCCTTTCTCCCGTGGCCATGCGCCTGGGTAGGCTCCTTAGGAAAGATGTTGTCATGGCCAAAGACTGTATCGGTCCGGAAGTAAAAGCGCTGATAGACCAAATGAAACCGGGTAATATTATCCTGCTCGAGAATCTGCGGTATCATTCCGAAGAAGAGAAAAATGAAGATGCATTTGCAAAGGAACTGGCTGAGCTCTGCGATGTTTACATTAATGATGCCTTTGCCGTATCGCACCGGATCAATGCATCGGTGGTCGCCATAACAAAATTCACGCCGGTATCGGCGGCGGGTTTTTTGCTTCAAAAGGAACTTGGCTATTTTGAAAATGCCCTGGCGGATCCGAAACGTCCCCTTGTTGCCATTGTGGGCGGGGCAAAGGTGTCCAGCAAGATCGGCGCATTGGAAAATATGCTCCACCATGTCGACAAATTCATCATCGGCGGTGCCATGGCAAACACGTTCCTTAAAAGCTTCGGATACAACTTGGGAAAATCAAAGGTGGAAAAGGACCTTGTCGAAGTTGCCAAATCTGTCATGAAAAAGGCCGCCGAACGCGGTATCAAGTTTTATCTTCCGGTGGATGCCGTGGTGGCAAGGGACTTTGATGCCGGTGCTGAAATCAAAATCGTCCCGATTCAGGAGATTCCTGAAGATTGGATGGCTTTGGATATCGGTCCTGCCACATCTCTGCTATATTCCCAGGCGTTATATGATGCAAAGACCATTATCTGGAACGGTCCCATGGGCGTATTTGAAATGGATGCCTTCAGCCGGGGAACATTCGCCATGGCCCGAAGCGTGGCCAATTCTTACGCCCTTTCCATTGTCGGCGGGGGTGACACGGATGTTGCCATACACAAAAGCGGTGAAACCGATAGAATCACCTATATTTCCACCGGCGGGGGAGCCTTCCTCGCCCTCATGGAAGGGAAGACCTTGCCGGCTGTCGCTGCTCTTAATAATACTTAATCCGAAAAATCGATCGAATGTCTCTTAAGGCTTTTTCCCGAAAACATACACTTTTCGTTGCCGCGGTTATCGTCGCCCTTATCCTTCTGGGATATCTGAACCGAACTTTCCTGTGGGAAAGAATCACCGATTTCTACCATATTTTTACGGACAGAGATCAGATCAAAGTCTTTATCGCTTCTTTTGGCAGCGGCGCACCGTTAGTTTTCATCATCATCCAAATACTCCAGGTGCTCCTGGCACCGTTTCCAGGTGAAGCCACCGGCTTTATCGGCGGGTTTTTGTTTGGCCCGGCAAAGGGTTTTTTATATTCGAGTATCGGTCTGACCCTAGGATCGTTGCTCAATTTTTCAGTCGGTCGTTTTTTGGGAAAACATTATGTCAGGAAGATCATCCCCCCACATCAGCTGGAACGTCTGGACAGGATTGTTAAACGCCAAGGCGTCATCGTTCTGTTCGTCTTATTTGTTTTTCCCGGCTTCCCCAAAGACTACCTGTGCTTATTTCTCGGATTGAGTGCCATCCCTTTAACGGTTTTCATGGTGATCGCAACCATCGGCCGGATGCCGGGAACATTGATGTTAAGTCTTCAAGGCTCGTATGTTTTTGAACAGAGATATGGACTGTTCGCAGGGATTATGGGTGTATGCATTGTCATCGTTTTTTTGGCCTACACCTTTAGAGAACCCTTGTATCGATGGCTCGAAAGATTTAACGGGGATCGATGAACTTTAGCTTAGTCGTTGACGTTTTCCTAAATTAGTGCTATTAAAAGAAAAATCAAACAACAATTCAGCAAGTCTTTCCACATGAGGTAACCCGAAAGGAGCGGAGGTTGGCATTCTGGTGTGTAAGAGAAGAGCTGAGTCAGAAAAACAGACTCCGGCGTTCTTATTACGAATTGCTGCGGGATGAGTTGGATCAGCAAATGCTTCAGTATGCGCTGATCGATTCTTACAATAAATTTATCCTTAAAAATATCCCCTATCCGTTTGTTGAAAAACGGGAGCTGAAACCCCGTGCGCGTATTCCGGCTGTGGAATATGAATGCCAGAATGCTTTTCTGGTGATTTTTTTGGAAGACAGCATCCCTGCAATTCACAAAAAATATATTCGATTTTTTCAAACCAACAAAACCATCAAGGCCAATCTTCTCCGGTATGAAACCCTGCCCCTTTCAGGTAAATTTGATAGAAGTCAGAAATACCTGGAATCTACCCATTTCAATGATTTGATGGAGATTCTCCTGCCTGTTGATTATGCACTTCTCATCCAGAGGGATGCTGCCAGCAAAAAAAAGGACCGGTTCAACCTGTCACATTTTCATGTGAAAATCGACTGGCCCATTGCAGATGCAGCCGAAGATCTGGCTACCAGCCTTCGATATATCTCAAAAGATTTGTATGAACGCGGAGATAAATACGCCGAAGATGTTCAGAAAAAATTTTTCGAGTATCACTGCCTTCCCTCTGAAGTGGGGGGACGAAGGACGGCGGCTATTGTTGCGGCCCAGTATTTAAAGAAAATTTCGTGTATTTCCACGGTATATACCGGAAGCAGCGAGTCGAGGGCATTGATACGGATTTCAGAAAGGGGTGTTTCAAAATCGATTCTAATGATGCTGACGGTGGATGAAATGGGCCAGATTGCAGAGGCAAATGGCATGACCCTCCGCACGTTCAAAAAAAATTATGTGGTGACCCACACACAAAACAACGGTGTCTGTATTTTCCAGGCCACCTACTCCTTTACCAATCACGGCAGGCCCCCGGACGACGGCAAATTGCGGGACATCAAACCCGACTTGAATTGGCTGACCGTCGGCGGACAGCATATTCTTCCGAAGCCGGGTGTATGGAAGTATCCCCCCATTTCTTTGAATTTTATATACACCTAAGCCACCTCTTTTAAAACAGCTTCTAGTATTTGCCACACCGGGCTTGCGTCGGTTCGGTTCCCTTCTTAAAAAGCGCTGAAACAGCATGGGGTGAATCACCGGTTACACGGCAGCCGGTTGTGGGATCCATGGGCACTTTTACCACCGAGTCCGGTATGTCAAAATATTGTACGGGTTTGGCCAAAAGTGCTTTGTCCATAAATTCGATCCAGATGGGAAGTGCGGCCTTCGCCCCGGTTTCCCCGTTGCCGAGGGTGTTAAACGAATCCTGCCCCACCCATACACCGGTGGCTATGGACGGCGAGAAACCGATGAAAAGAGCGTCTTTAAAGTTGTTGGTGGTACCGGTTTTCCCGGCAACAGGACGTTGGATGACCCGTGCGCTCATCCCGGTGCCTTCCTGAATAACCCCCCAGAGCATATCGGTTATAATCGACGCACCCGCCCGTGACATGACCACTTTTTTTTGGGGTTTTACCCGCCAAACCACCCGGCCCCTCCGATCGACGACTTCCATGACCCCATACGGTTTTATCAGTTCTCCCTTATTGGGAAAAACCGTGTACGCTGCCGTCAGATTCATCAGCGTTACTTCGGATGTGCCCAGGGCCAGTGAGAGGTTCGGATACAGCGTGGATTCAATCCCCAGGGCGTGTCCAAACCTTGCCACCGAGGACGCACCCAGCATTTCAATGAGCCTGACCGCCGGAATATTCTCCGAAAGTGCCAGGGCCTTTCGGAGGGTCATTTCCCCTTTATAGCCGCCGGAAAAATTTTCCGGTCTCCAGTCTTTTTTCCGGTCTCCGGCCCTAAAAACCACCGGGGCATCGAGAATGGTTTTGCCCTGTGAGAAGCCCTTTTCAATGGCATATGCATAGACCACGGGTTTAAATGCAGATCCAGGTTGTCTTCTGGCGTCTGCGGCTCTGTTGAAAGGAGATTTTGAATAATTTCTGCCCCCGATCATCGCTAAAATACCGCCGGTCTGTACATTCAAAGAGACCAGACCACATTGGGGATCGGGGGGTTTAATTCCGTTACGTTTCATCCGCTTTTCAAGTTCTAAAAGCCCGTTTTCCACCGCAAGTTCCGCTGCCCTTTGGAGCTTGAAATCGAGGGTCGTAACAACGGTCAGCCCGCTTTTGTAAAGCCTTGACGACCCCACCGTCTTTTCGAGAAAACTTTTGACCTGATTTACAAAGTAGGGCGCTTTAAGCAGATTGTGGTGTTGTTTGGCAAGATGTAAGGGGTCTTGTTTGGCCCGATTAAATTCCGTTTCAGTGATAATGCCTGTTTCTTTCATCTGTCTTAGGACAATATTTCTGCGTGTCAGGGCAAGATCCTTGTTAACCAGGGGGGAGTATCGGGACGGTGCTTTGGGTAGACTTGCCAACAGCGCACACTCGGCAAGGCCGAGGTCTTTTACGGATTTTCCGAAAAATATTCTGGCGGCAGATTCGACACCGTAAGCACCGCTGCCGAAGTATATCTGATTTAGGTAAAGCGCTATGATTTCATCTTTGGTGTAGCGTCGTTCGATCTGAAATGCCAGAAATGCTTCCTTTATTTTCCGCAACAAGGTTTTCCGCGGGGTCAGAAAGAGGGTCTTGGCAAGTTGCTGGGTGATGGTACTGGCCCCTTCAACAAATTTTCCGGCACGGATATCTTTGACGATGGCCCTGAAGATACTTTTTAGATCGATGCCGCTGTGTTGGTAAAAGTTCCGGTCTTCTGTGGCAACGAGTGCTTTTGTGAGGTAAGATGGAATGACTTCCAGGGGGACAGGGTCCCTTTTTTCTACAAAAAGTTCCGCCAGGAGCACTTTATCTGCTGAATAAATTCGCGTAATCGAAGAGGGTGTAAATGTTTTAAGGCTTAGAATCTGAGGCAGGTCATGGGTCATGGCTAAAAAAGCACCGGCCATTATACCGAAAACAGCGCCACAGAAAAATAGGAGTGCTATTGCGATATTCTTTTTATTAAACCGAAATCCGGTCATAATTTTTCCATCAATAGGTATTGACTGTCACGGGTGATGCGTGTAAAAACCGGTAACGAAGAACATACCGATTGAGCCCATTGAAAAACTTATCGCATTCAGAATAACACATAACCCTTGCCCCCCGATGGTTGTTTTTTTTTGTTCGGGGTGATCGTCCAGGAGAATTAAAATGACCCATCATCATTCCCATGATCATGAGATACAGAGTACCTTAACATTTGATGAAAAAATGATCAAACTCCTCGAACACTGGATAAAGCATAATGATGATCATGCTGAAACATACAGGGATTGGGCGCAAAAAGCAAAAGCGAAAAACATGCGCAAGGCGAGTTCATTGCTGGAAGATGCAGCGGAGATGACCCAGATGATCAGCAAAAAATTTGAAGAAGCCGCGGCACTTATAGTGAAGGAATAAACCCGGGTTATTTTTCAATCCCGACTCTGGCCGCCACCCCTTTTTGAAAATAATGTTTGATCTCCTTCATCTCGGTCACCAGATCCGCTTTTTCTATTATTCGGGAATCCGCACCCCGTCCGGTGATGACGAGTTCTACGTCTTGGGGTTTTACCGCCATAATTTTAAGAATATCCTGGACGGAAAAAAGCCCGATCTTGACGGCAACGTTCGCTTCTTCCATGATGACCACATTGTGTTTGCCTGAGGAGAGAATCGCACGTGTTTTTTCAAGCCCTTTTTGGGCGGCTTTGATATCTTCGGGGGACGGCTTCCCCTTGATAAATCGGCCTTTGCCGAACTGTTCGACGGTTATCAAATCTTCGAATCTTTTCAGAGCCTTTATTTCACTGTATTCGCCCATCTTGATAAATTGGGCGATAAAAACCTTCAGTCCGGCGCCGGCGGCCCGAATGGCCAGCCCCAAAGCCGCAGTGGTTTTTCCCTTTCCCTCGCCGGTATATACCTGTATATAACCCTTCATCACCGTTCCCTTTCCTGGACCTTCCGGATCAAATCATTCGTTGAATAATCATGGTTCAGTGAAATGAACACCTTACTGCTCGGCTGGGCAAATGATAAGGGGTTTCCGTTTTCATCAAAGATGGCGTTAATCCGGTCAGGTGTCGGAGGTCCTTTTGTTTTGAGCACTTCAACCCTATCGCCATTGAAAATCTTGTTTCTCACCTCGATTTTTACACCCGATGATTGGGTGTCCCCCAGAACTTTCCCCACAAACAGAAGGCCATTGTTTTTCATGTTTTCATAATTCGGCAATATCTGATTCGGATCATCAAAGTAGAAGCCGGTGCAGTACCCTCTGTGGCTGACAGAAGCCAGTTGATAAAGCCAGTCTTCTTGGACCCTGAAGTCTCCAGGGTTCTCATAATAGGCATCAATGGCTTCCCGGTAAGTCTTGACCGTCGATGCCAGATGGTTGATGCCCCGCATTCGTCCTTCGATTTTCAATGAAATAATGCCTGAATCGATCACCTCAGGGATATGCTCGATCATGCACAGGTCTTTTGAATTGAATATATAACTCCCAGTGTCATCTTCAGCAATGGGGAGATAATGACCGGGCCTGAGCTCCTCCACAAGGGCATATTTCCATCGGCAGGATTGGGTGCACATGCCTCGATTGCCGTCCCGGTTTGCCAAGAAGCTACTCAAGAGGCATCGTCCCGAGTAGGATATGCACATGGATCCGTGGACAAAGGCCTCGATTTCCAGATCACAGCGAAGGGCGATCTCTTTGATCTCCGTTAAAGATAACTCTCTTGCGATGTTTATTCTTTTGACGCCGAGTTCTTGCCAAAACAGCGCACTTTGGTAGTTGGTGGTGTTGGCCTGGGTGCTCAGATGAATGGGAATTTCCGGTATGATTTTGGATGCTGTCATAAAAATACCGGGGTCTGCTACGATGAGGGCATCCGGGCCGATTTCTCCCAGTGAATCAAGATATTCAAAAATTGCCGCTTGCTCGTGGTTTCTGGCGAATGTGTTGCAGGCCACATAGGCTTTAACGTTGTGTTTTCGGGCAAACTCGACGGCTTTTTGGATCTCGTCGAGGGTGAAGTTCTGGGAAAAGTTTCTCAGATTGAACGCCTTGCCTGCAAAGTAGACGGCATCGGCGCCATAGTGGACGGCAATCTCCAGTTTTTCAAAATTACCTGCCGGTGCAAGGAGTTCTACTTTATGGGATGTGTTGGCCATCTTTTTCCATATCAATCAATGCTCCTTAGAAACCGGAAGCTGTTCGTGGGCAAGGTCGGACAGTTTTGGGTACTGTTGGTCCTTTTCCGAAATGATCGGGTTTTCAACCGGCCAGCGAATACCGATATCCGGATCAGACCAGATAATGCCGCCTTCATCTCCCGGCGCATAGAAATCCGAGCATTTGTAAGAAAAGTGTGCGGCGTCGCTCAATACACAGAAACCATGGGCAAATCCTTCGGGTATATACAGCTGCCGCCGGTTTTTATCCGATAAATGGATGCCGGTCCATTGGCCGAATGTGGCCGATCCCGGCCGGATGTCAACGGCGACGTCAAAGATTTCTCCGGTAATGACATGCACCAGCTTTGCCTGGGGATTTTCGATCTGAAAATGGAGCCCCCTTACGGTGCCCTTCAAGGAATACGAAAGATTATCCTGGACAAATAGCTTGTTAACACCGGCTTTGACATATCTGCTTTGGTTGTAGGTCTCCAAAAAGAAACCCCGTTGATCCTCGAATGTTTGGGGCTCAATGATAAGAATACCTTCTATGGATGTAGTGATGATGTTCATGCCT
>JAHECI010000002.1:12916-53060 GCA_024641825.1 Desulfobacterales bacterium
TTTTTACAATTTTATCAGGGTTCTGTTATCCTGTTTTCAGACTCAATCTGTTTCATAAGTTCGAGGGATTGCTCCAGGTATCGTTTGAGTTTTTCCTGTACTTTGCCAAAAACGGACCCTTCAGGGAAGTTGCCGTCCGGGTCGGGTATTCCTGCAGGGACGTCCGTCAATATCTCTATCCCTTGTTCAACGGTTGAAACCTGGTAGACATGAAATAGCCCCTTTTTCACGGCATTGACCACCTCATTTTTAAGCATCAGGTTTTTAACGTTGGCCCGGGGAATTAAGACCCCCTGTTTGCCGGTAAGACCTTTTGCTTTACACACATCAAAAAATCCTTCTATTTTTTGATTGACGCCCCCGATGGCCTGTATTTCTCCTTTTTGGTTTACGGATCCGGTGACCGCGATTCCTTGATGGATGGGAATGTCAGACAGACTGGATATAATGGCATACAGTTCCGTAGAAGACGCGCTGTCGCCGTCGATTCCGCCGTAACTTTGCTCAAAGGTGACGCTGATGGATAAACTGAGGGGATATTTTTGGGCAAAGGTGCGGCCAAGATAGCCGGAGAGAATTAGAACCCCTTTGTCGTGGGTTTTTCCACTGAGCTTTGCTTCACGCTCAATATTAATGACCCCCCGCTTTCCCATGTAGGTTTCGGCAGTGATTCGGGACGGTCGACCGAATGAGATGTCACCGATTTGATAAACAGCCAGGGCGTTCACCTGTCCGGGCACATCCGATTCAACATCGATCATAATCGTATCGTCCACATAAGATTCGTGTATTTTTTCTTCATACAGGTTATAACGAAATCTATATTCATTGTATGCCCGAACCACATCTTTGTCTGTAACCTGTCGTCCGTTTCGTTTCCGGGCCCAGTAATCGGCTTCCCTTAAAATTCCCATAATGGGTCCGAATCTGATGGAAAGCTTGAGTTTGTTGGAGATATATTTCTCACCATGTTCCACGATGGCGGCAACACCCTTTGGCGTCAAAGGGAGAAGCCCCTCTTCCTTACACGAACGTGCAATGAAACGTGCATACTGTTGGATGGTATCCGCATTTTTTTCGACTTCATCATCAAAGTCCGCCCGGACCTTGAATATTTTGTTGAATTTTGAATCATGGTTCTGGAGGAGGTGGAAAAGGTGATAGCTGCCCAGTAAAATCACCTTGACTTCCAGGGGGATGGGCTCCGGGCGAAGGGATGAGGTGCCGTACCCCATCCCTGAAGAGACATCTTCGATAAATAGCAGTTTATTTTGGAGTGCACGTTTAAGGGCTTCCCATACAAAGGGGTTCATCAGTATGGATTCGATTTCCATTATCAGGTAGCCGCCATTGGCCCTTAAGAGGGAACCCGCCTGTATCATGGTAAAGTCCGTGGTAATGGTTCCCATATAGGCTCTTTTTTCAATTTGACCAAAAACATTGTGATAGGTCGGATTTGTCTCAAAAATGACCGGAGCACCTTTTAAATTCTTTTGATCCACGAGAACATTGACTTCATAGCGTTGAAAAGAGGGTTTTGGGGGTTGAAACATCAAACCTTCCATGGATGTTTTTCCCTCGGAAGAAGCGATAAAATCCTTGACGTTTTCCAGGATGTCCTCCTGTACTTCGTCCAGATATGTCAGGATGTCCGTGCACTCTTTAAAGGTGTCTCTCATGACGTCTATTCGCTGTTTCACCACAAACAGGGCTATTTCTTCCATCAGTTTTTCGATCTGAGAGTTCATTGCCTGGTTGATCTTGTTGATTTCTCTGATTGTGGCATCGATCTCAGTCTGAACGGTAAGGATATTCTCTTCGATCTTAACCCGAGTTTCTTCTGGAAGTGCTAAATATTCTTCCGGAGAGATCGCTTTTTCTTTTACCACGGGGACAGTTTGATATCCGGTTTTGGTTCGATTGATCTGGACGTTCTTTTCAGCAGCTGAGGCTTCGAGATTTTTAATAATATGTTTTTGTTGGTCGGAATACTTTTTTTGGATTTCAGATTGTCTCAGCTGATAGGATTCGTGTTCAAAGGCCTTGGGGAGTTCATTTTTCAGATCATTGATCAAATCCCCCATCTTTTTACAAAACTGGGTGGCTTTTCCTGTGGGCACGGAAATGGGTTTGGGGCGATATTCGTCCTTAAAGTTGTTGACCATGCACCAGTCGGCCGGAGATGATAATTTTTTGGCATACCCATTGACGATGTCTCTGATAATGGTTGATTTGCCGGTGCCTTCAATCCCCGTGACAAACATGTTATATCCCGGACTTTTCATGTTCAACCCAAATTCGATGGCCTGAACCGCACGCTCCTGTCCGATAACGTTATCCAGGGGATCGACCTCTGCGGTAGTTTTAAATGTAAACATCTTGGGATCGCATGTGGACCTGAGGTCAGCGGGTTTCAACTCGAAATTTTTTTTCATTTTCTGCTCCTGTGGAATGGGGGAAAATTAGAATCCGCTCCAAAATTGCCAAGATCAATCGGGGTTCGAAAAGTTTTATCCTACTAGTGCATTAAACGGTTCATTTGTCAATAGCCTCGCCTTTGACTCAGTGCTCTGATTCCTGAGTTTAGTGACGTATTTCTTTAATCATCGAGTTTCCGGATTCCCGCTTCCGGGGGAATGATTTGCATCTCAAATAAGACCGTCATTCCCGCCGAAGCGAGAATCCGGTATAAGACACCTATGGTTATCTATGCCTTTTAAAATACACAATTAAATACGTTGTCGTCTTTAAGAATAGGGGTGCTAAGTTCTCTGCTTGACAACATTTTGAACAACCGATATTCTTGTAATGGAATGATTAGAAACCGTCTCAAAAATGTATCTAACGCCCAACGGGGTTGTTCCATGAGGCCTTAAAATGCTCCTATACCAAACGGCATGCGAAGGGTTTTCGTCGGCCTGGATCTTTACCCTTGAGGGTATCGACTGTTTAAGAGATAGTACGTGTTCAGGGGAAGCGCACCCCCTGAACACGTACAAAAGATAGGGGATAGGTGGAATATCATTGAATGCCAGGAGGTGAAATTATGGCCGAAGATCAAATTGGTGTTGTGGTCAATTATTATGCGAAACTCGGTGTTGCCGCCCTAAAGGTGACCAACGGTACCATCAAAACCGGTGATCTTCTGAAGTACAAGGGGCATACCACCGATTTTACCGAAGCTGTCACAAGCATGGAAATTGAAAAACAGCCTGTTGAACAAGCCCAGGCCGGCGATTTGGTTGGCGTGAAAGTAAAAGAGAAAGTCAGAGAAAAGGACAAGGTTTATAAGATCGTCGACTAACGAGGGCGTTTATCCCGCTTCCCCCCCCACGAACGCCCCCCCTTTTTTATTTAAACCCGAGATTCCTCCCAAAGCCTCTGGTGAGGGTGCCAAAAAGGAGAAGGAAGCCGAAAACGAGGATGATCGCACTCACAGGGGAAGTTATGAACACGAAGGGGTTGCCCCCCGATAGAATGAGACTCAGGCGAAAATTCGTCTCGAGTTGTGGGCCGAGAATCATGGCGAGGATCAGGGGGATAAATGGGAAGCCGAACCGGGCCATCAGATAGGCTGCCAATCCGGCGCCGACCATCAGGTAAACATCCATAAAACTGTTGCGAACAAGGAAAGTCCCCACGACACAGAAGACCGTAATGACGGGCATAATAATGCTTTTGGGTATGTAGGCCACCCAAGCCAGCAGAGAGGAAAGCGTGCATATGGTTAAAAAATTTAGGACGTTGGAGAGCAGGATTATCAAGAATATTGCGTGAATTAGATCGGTCTGCTGGAAGAAAAATAGAGGTCCCGGCGAAAAACCCTGAATGGTGAATGCACTCAAAAGAATGGCGGTTACCGTATCCCCCGGAATCCCAAGGGTAAGGAGGGGAATCATAGCCCCTCCCACCACCGCATTGTTTGCAGCCTCCGGCGCGGCAATACCTTCTACGGCCCCTTTCCCGAATTCTTGGGAGTTCTTTGATCGACGACGAGCGATTTCATAGGCCAAAAAAACTGCCACAGGTGCATTGGCCCCGGGTAGAAAACCGACGCCGGTCCCCACAAGGCCTCCAGATAGTATACTTTTCCAGATTCGCTTCAAATCGATGAGGCCCATACGCTTAAAGATCTGCATGCTTCGAATCGGCCTTGTGATTTCGGATTTAACGCTCTTTATTCCTCTGAGGACTTCGGGTATGGCGAAACCACCGATCATGATGGGCAGCCAACTCAAACCGCTCATCAGGGCCAGCGAGCCGAAGGTCAAGCGCGGTGTGGCCACCATGGGATCCATACCAATGGTGGCCAGCATGAAACCCAACACAGCAGAAATACAACCTTTGAGCATGGCGCCTCTGGAGAGTCCGGCGATCAGCGTTATCCCGATCAAAATCAATGAGAACTGCTCCACAGGGCCAAACTTGAGGGCGATGTGTGCCAGCAAGGGGGCCACCAGGACCAGAAAGAAAAGTCCGATGAGTCCCCCCATGAAAGAGGCGGTGCAGGCGGTTAGGATGGCGCGCTCCGGTTCGCCACGGCGGGCCAAGGGGCTTCCGTCGAGGGCCGTCGCTGCGGCGGCGGGGGTTCCAGGAATGTTGAGGAGGATGGCCGAGATGGCGCCACCGGACATTCCAGCCTGGTAAAGACCGATGAGCATGGAGAGGGCCGAAAGGGGCGGCAATCCGAAGGTCAGCGGTAAGACAATAATCATTCCCATGCTGATGGTCAGGCCCGGTGTCACCCCCGTAAATAACCCGATGAGTATACCGGCTGCCATCATCAACAAGTTCTTGAGTTCGAAAACCTGCAAGAGACCGAATTCCATAACCCCTTGTTACCCGTCTTTCGATTTTGAACTACAACCCTCGTCCAGTTGAATTGCGTTTCCCGCACCCCTTATGGGATTCGACAGGGTCGGCACATTCTCCCCCAAGCTTGTCCAAGATCCCATTAAGGGGGAATAAACCTATCTGTCTTTTCTATTTTACGGGGCGTCCATTCAGTTCCAACGGGGCTCCAGAGAGTTCCAATACCATTTGATGGAAAGGTTAAATTGACTGTGTCCCATCGCCTTGGGCTCACAAGAAATATTCCACCTAAGGGCGAGGTTTGTTAAAAAACGCCGTATACTCAAATGGGGTATACCGATCCCTTCTAAGGCAAAAGCACATTGAATAGGATCCTGAGGATTCCATAGAGCAAAAAGGTAATTCCGACGGCCATTCCTGCGATAAAAGCCGTTCGCCGGGTGTCATACACCGTCGAGAGGCATACGATGAAAACAGGGGTCGTCCAGAGAAACCCTATCGACTGCAGCGTATAAACGTACAAAAAAATAAGAAAGATTGCCGCGATGATCCTTCGGCCGGCGGTGCCGCTATGGGCAATATTTCTTGTTCTAGGGCGAGGGGGCTCGAACCATTGTTCGATGAAAAGGCCGATTGAAAGCAAAATAAGCAACCCCACCAACACCCATGGAAAAGTCGTCGGACCAATTTCATTGCTGGTGAATTCACGACCTTGAACCTGAAAAAGACCATATGCATAGATTCCGCTGACCAAAATCATAACACCGGCGATAACACTCTCTGCTGGGCGTCGCATAGGGCTCCTGATTCAATTCACTGTTTTGTCAACTGGGATTTGAACAATCCAACATCCTTCATAATCCGGACGACGGTGGTATTTTGATCGCTCAACCATCGGTTCAGCTCAGGACCATCTAAATACCCGAGATCCATTCTCTTGGCCTCGATAAACTTTTGAAGTGGTTTATAGTTAACGGTGACATTCTTGAGGGCTGTTTGGAGCGTATGCTTAATCTCCTTGGGAGTCTTGGGAGGCGCAAAAACACCGTACATAAGATCGACTTGAAAATCGATTCCGATTTCCCGGGCCGTTGGTGTCGTCGGCAGCAACGGTACCCTTTGGTTTGAGCTCACCACGAGGGCACGCATCTTTCCGGCCTGGGAGAATTTCACGAAACCTGCTGCCGGAGCGCTTAGCAGATCGATTTGACCCCCAAGGAGTGCAGAGAATCGTCGGTCGACACCAATGGGGACAAATATCACGTTGAGGTTTGAACTCAAAGCAACATTCATCAGGTGGCCGATGGATCCTGTTCCGGCATGGCCAAACTTATACGTGTTTGGATTACGCTTGGCATCCATTAAGAAATCGTTCCACGATGTCCACGGCGCGTCTGCGCGCACCCCAACAACCAATGGCCACTTGGCGATCCGTGCCACAGGGTCGAGTGCCTCATATCCCCAATTCAAATTGCCGATATTGGTGGTGGTGAAAAGTGATCCGGTTACCCATCCGAGGGTATAGCCATCGGGCTTTGCCCTGTGGAGCGCATCATAAGCCAATGCGCCTCCGGCGCCGCCTTTATTCATGACCATCACGGACACGCCAAGCTCTTTTTCCAGGCCCTTGGCCACAAGTCTTCCAAGGAGGTCGGTGGCGCCGCCTGCTTTAAAGCCGATTAACAGAATAATTGTTTTTTCCGGATATGCCGCCGAAACTTTTGCTGGATTGCTCCCAAAGGACAGAATGAGAACTCCCGTTAGTAGCATCTGAAAAAAAATTCTTTTCTGCCATGGAAAGCGTTTCAAGCATTTTATTGCACGTCGCATCATCATTAAAGGACTCTGAAAGATATTATTTTGGTTTTGTATGAATGATATCATCGGTTTTTTTTCACCATCGGGCTATAGGTTTTATGAGATTATCCTAAAGGGCGCATATCGGGTAGTCATCGATGGAGAAGGAGCACCTGAAGTCCGGAATTCGGGTTTCCTCTGGATGTCCAACTTTCCGCGACCTCAAACATCTCTTTGTGCCTCCTCAAGGCAGACCTGAAGTTTTCGGCTCAGAATCTGTACGTTGGGTTCCCTGAGAATTTCGATTTGTTTCCCCGGAACCGTGTGAACCTCTATGCCGTCACTGGCCACTTGCCCCCAGAACAATTCCGGTTGCTTGTACGCGTCACCGGTGCCAAGAAAAAATGTAATTTTCCCCGGGTAAACTCGGGGGATATACTTCGTGCCGGCCCTATGGCTGAGTTCCTGGACGTGGATGTGGTGCAGCCTCCGGGTCAGGGTTCGGCTGACACCGCTAAAACGCTCATATATGAGATTGAGGAACATACTTCTGATGCGGGCCAGCCTGTATACGGTTCGGTCCACCAAATAATCGAGCTTCTCTTTGGCGTGCATTTGTGAAAGGTGTTTTAAATGAAGCTGAATACCATCCACAAACGAGGTCACCGTCCGTTCGTGTCCGGGGGGATTGAATGAGACCAGCAGGGACACTTTCTGGCGTTGTTCCTGGAGTTGTCGGGCCATCTCTATGGCCACATAGATTCCGAGACAGAACCCTCCCAAAAAATAGGGGCCTTGGGGTTGGATCGACCGCATTTCATCGATGTAGAGTGCTGCCATGTCCTCGATTCGCTTTAACGGCGGTTGTTCTCCGTCCAAGCCCACGGCCTGTAATCCATAAACGGGCTGGTGGGGGCGCAAATGCCGTACCAGATCGCTGTAGAAAAGAACGTAACCACCGACACCATGGATGCAGAAAAACGGCGGTTTGGAACCTTCCTCTTGCAATGGGACCAGGGAAGACCAGGCGTGCAACCATTTGTCCTTACGGAAACTTTCGGCCAAGTGTTCTATGGTCGGTGCCTGGCACAAGATCGCCAGGGGTAGCATTTGTCCAAGTGTTTTCTCAATCTCTATTGATAGCGACATGGCCCTTAACGAGTCACCGCCGAGATCAAAGAAATTGTCCCTTATCCCCACCGGCTCGATTTTGAGGACTTTCTCCCAGATCTTTTTCAGACGCATTTCCAAATCGTCCCGCGGCGCTACAAAGGTTTCTTCAGATTCGGGGCGCTGGCAATCGGGTTCAGGAAGTGCCAGGCGGTTGATTTTGCCGTTGGGCAGATGGGGGAGGGAATCCAGAAACACGAAAAAAGATGGAATCATATAGTCCGGCAGTATTTCAGCGAGGCTACCCCGGAGTGTGGTGATATTCGGCCCGGGGTTTTTACTCGGGACGACATATGCCACCAGTCTTCGGTCTCCCTCATTGTCTTCTTTTACGACGACAACCGTTTCTTTAATGATTCCCAGGTTGAACAAAGCCGATTCGACCTCGGGGATTTCGACCCTATTGCCTCTGATTTTAACCTGAAAATCCTTTCGACCCATATGCATAAGACATCCGTCGGGGCGCATCAATCCAAGGTCTCCTGTGAGATAGATGCGCTTGTCTCCCCATTCCGGGTTGCTGAGGAAAACAGCTTCCGTGAGATCCGGTTTTCTCCAATATCCTGGAGAGAGATAACGACTTTTGATCGCGATTTCACCGATTTGGTTGAAGCCGACCGCTTGACCGTTTTCGTCGAGGAGTAGAACCTCTTTGTCTTCCACCGGATAACCGACCGGGACGACACTGCCCGGGATCGGGGTGGTTTTGTCAATGAAGTATCGTCGTAACCTTGCGGTTTCCCCAGCGCCGATCCCGTTTATCATGATGCAGTTTTCGGAAAAATGTTCTTTGTAGAAATCTACATCCCGTTTGTACAGGGGTTCACCCGATTGGTAGATTACGCGCAGATCGGGAAATTTTTCGTTTCCGTTGAGGGTGTTGAAAAAATGACGCAGTACCGTGGTGATGGACGTATAGATGGTAATTTTTTGACGAACAAGGTAGTCGGCCAGTGGGCCCATTCCTTCTTCTTTGAGATCGTACAGACAAAGAGCGGCACCGTTGAGAAGGGCGCTAAATAACACGGTAGTTCCCATACCGGTGCTGGAAGAATACAGAAGGATGAATCGATCTTCGGCACAGATGTGGAGGCCGTTGGTATGGATCATGATATCATGGAGCCGGTGTCGATGGTTCTGCACCACGCCCTTTGGCTGACCCGTGGATCCAGAGGTGTAAAGAATGTAAATGGGACTGTCGGGTGATATGGATCGTCCGATGGGTTCTGTTGAAATCCCGTCGTCCAAATCGTCGACGTTCATCAGCTGATGCCGGTTATGGGAAAGTTCTTCGGCCAAACGCAGGTTTTCGCTGTCGGTTACGATGAGATTCGTTTGTGAGTCTTCCAGGATATACGCCAACCTTGCTTTAGGAAACGAAGAATCTAAGGGCACGTACATCTTGCCGGCTTTTAAAACACCGAGTATCGCAGCGATCATCGGCGCGTCGTGTTTAAAAAGCAGTGAAACGGGTTCCCTTTGTTCTCCAAGCTTTGTCAGAATTGCTCGGGCAATACGGTTGGCGGATTGATCCAGTTGGCGGTAGGTAAGGGCATGGTTTTTGGTCTTGACGGCGAGTCGATGGCCGTGCGTGTGCACCTGCTGCTCAAATCGATCGGATATGGACTGGGCAACTTCTTTTTTCTTGAATTTGGCAAAGACCCCGGTGGGGTGAAAGCATTTGTCTTGGATGGACTGCTGTTGTTTAACTATAGCAGTCGTATCGGCTTCGTTAAACACCGTCATCTCATCCTCCAAATACATTGAACGGTCTGAACGTTGACCTGGCAGAGTAAGTAGCGATTCAAAAGGTTAGACTCCACTTCCTTAACAGTTTGAGGCATTGGGGAATCGAAATTTATTATGGTTTACTTTTTGAATTTATTTAATGATGGCAATTCCAATTTTCGAACCGCTTATAGCGTATCCTTTTTGTGCTGTCAAGGAGTTGCGTCATCAGACCACTGGTATATGATCGAGAATTTGAATCAGGTCGGTGATAACAATATCGGCAGAAAGGTCTTTGCATCGGGGATCGTTTTCTCTGAGTCTCAGGGAACGGGCATCGCCGGCAAAAAGCGCCGTTCTAAATCCTGCCTTGTTTGCAGGGTAAATGTCGTTTAACATGTCATTCCCGACATAAAGGATTGAATGGGGGGATACACCCATTTTTTCAAGTTCTTCGGCCGCCGCATCAAACATGAAAATCGAGGGTTTCGCATACCCGAATTTGTAGGAATAAAAGATGAGATCCGGATGAAATCCAGCATCTTCCGGGCTTGAATCTAAAAACCACTTAAACAGATACGGGGTGTAAAATTGCGCATTTGAGATAATCCCCAACAGAACATTCGCCGCTTTACAGGTTGAAAGCGTTTTCTCGAGGTTCGGCATGGGGTATACAGGATTAACGATCCATTCAAATTCCACGGCAAATGCCCGGACCGTGTCAAGATCGTCTATTTCAAGAACCCGCATCCATATCCGATCGATTTCAACTTCAGGAAAGTCCACCCCTTTTTCGTTGAGGGTTTGATGGGTGGTCTCTATGGTTGCGAAAAAACGGTTAAGAACCTCCGGAGGTGTCTGTGGAATTCCAAAGCTGTTCAACAGGTTTTCGAGGTTCTCGGAGGTATATGATTCTCCCTTTGCCGTACCGATATCTCCGGAACCGCTGATAAACAGGGTGCCGTAAATGTCAAAAAGGATGCCTTGGATTTTATCTTCCAGTTTGCCGGACCGTTGGAAAGAAGTGGGTCGGGGAAGAAGCGGTTTCATGTATTTTGAAAGCAGATTATTTTTCAGCATAAAAAGACCATTTGAGAAGGCTGAAATTATCCAGGTCAAAAAATTCTGAAAGGAGAATCTTTTTATCTATTTTCTGGTGCACCGTGTCTCTAATCACCCGGGTGTAGACGTCCAGGAGGTTTTTCCGGTAATTTTTTCGATTGTAATGGCGCACTATTGCCTTCGAGTTGTTTTGTATCAACGGATCCTTGTTCGGCACATCTCCCGGATTTGAAAGATACGGGTTGAGCTGTATCAGGGTATCTCGATTCCCACGGTCCGACAAGGCTTTTGATATAATGGTTTTTTGAAAGGGTTCATCGAGGAGTCCAAAATCGATGATATCCTTGCGGGTTGTTTTTTCAAAAGCATTTTTTAGGGTGGTGTCATCGATGGCCAAATCGAACAGGGCCCCGGCCTTCCGGACCCATGACGTCCACGTTTCAAACAAACGGTCTTTGCCGATCCATTCCACAGGGACATTCAGCCGGGAATAAAGATGATCCAGCCGAATGCCATTTTTTTCAAAATCCTGGCATATCTGGGGGAGTCTTCTGCCCCAGAGAAGTTTTTCTGCGGTCCAGGGTTCAAGAAATGAAAAACCGAACCCTTCGGTGATGCTGGTGGTAATCAAAAATTTGGCGGCCAAAACAAGATCTGAAAATTTATGGGTTAAACCGGCTTCGAACAGGACATCCAGTTGGTTTTCTTCAACAAATGCTTTCCATCGTTCATAGCTCTTGATGTCCACCGGGCTGTTGGGTGGAAGGGTAATGACCAGGGTTTCGCGGTGTGTGAAAAACAGGGATAAAAGGATCGCTTCTCCGATATTTTTTCTCCGAATGGCCCGGACCGGATACAAAACGTAATTTTTTGGGAGTGCACCGGTTGCCTTGAAATTTAGGGGTGTTATGGTGTTGAAAATCTTGTGCAGCCCTTCTTTTTTCAAACCTGCTTTAAGGAATATGTTATAATCCCGTGAGTTTATTACGCCGTAGTGACAGTCCGAAACATATTCGTCGTCGGAAAAATAGGCTAAAGGTCTTCCGTCTTCGGCTAAATCGTGAATTTGCAAAAAGAGCCTGATTTTTTTCTTTTGAAGTGCTTTGAGAATTTTTAGAAAATTTCTGTTCTTTGCCAGTGTGGGGTTGTGAACGTGAATTAGATCGCACCCGCCGTCCCATTTTAAACGAATGGCCTTAAGGACGGCGGCGGCCACCTTTTGGGGTTCAAATTTGTTCGGGCCGGATGTGTCGTAACCGAGCCCGGGAATATGGACGGTTTCCCAGGGAAAGGAGGTATCCGGAGGGACACCCGTCAGTATAAGAAGATCGGATGTGTGAAACATGGATTCGACCTGCTGCCTTAATACTGCGGTGACACCGCCGGTTTTGAGATGATAATGGATAAATACGATCTTCATATCCGGTCTTTCTATTCCCGAAAAAGTGCCGCCAGTTCCTCGATCTCCTTTTTGAAATATAACAAATCTTCTCGGCGGAGCCTTTTTTTGGTTATGGCCAGGAGCAATTCGTCGAGGGCTTTGGCCAACTCAGGCGCTTGAGATTGCTGATAATCGTCACAACTCTTCAAATATCGGCATTTATGGCAGACCTCAATGGCTTTTCGGTGTTTACGCTTACTTCTGGTACACAGAATATATTGCGTTTGAACCTTTATTTTTGCCTCCTATTGGCAATCCATGGGTGTGCGTGAAAAAAATGAGCGACAATCGAGCGTTCCGGTTGTGCAGGTTTAGGATGGACTATCCCCCTTTCAAGGGCGCGGGGTCTGTATCTGGAGTCGGGTGACGCAAGCGCCCTGTAACACGGCCATACGGTGTTACCCTTCGAAACGCTCAACCCTAATGTGGTAACTATAGGTCTATACAGGTATAAGACAAGTCGATTGGGGTGTCAAAAAAATATTGATATATTCAAAACAATAAGACAGGATGTTGGAATCCTTTGGCGATTTCATTTAGAATTCCGCCCCCACACCGCCGTGAAAGGAAAAAAGGAGAAAGATGTCATGATGGATCCAAAAGGTCTTCCGATGATTCCATCTGATCGTGGGGATGATCTGCATAACCTGGAGGTCGCGGATTCCGCAGATCTTGTCCTTTTTATGGCCGGGAATCAGTTCATGGCCATGGAAGAGATTGTTTTCGCCTTTCAAAAAGAATATCCGGATATTCACAAAATATATTACGAAACCCTTCCACCCGGCCTTGAGCTCAAACAGATTCTATCCGGTGGAGCGATCTTCAGGGATAAAATCATCAGCGTCTATCCGGACATCTATTCATCGGTGAATCTAAACGCAATGAAAACCCTCGAGATGGCCGGTCATATTCGAGGGGATGATTACCTTCTTTACCTGCACAACCGCCTGACCCTGATGGTTCCGGAAGGTAATCCTGCTGGAATAAAGTCCATTATCGACATGGGTGGGGAAGGGGTCCGAATATCTCAACCGGATCCCGCAAATGAAGATATTGCGTTCCATATTGTTGATATGTACCGCCAGGCAGGGGGCGATGAACTTGTTCATCTCATAATGGAAAAAAAGCGCGCCGAAGGAACGACCATTTTCACCAGGGTTCATCACAGAGAAACCCCCTTGCGGATATTAAAAAAGACGGTGGATGTGGGGCCGGTGTGGGCTTCGGAAGTGATCCACGCAAAATCTTCGGGTCTCCCATTCGAGGTGATTGAACCGGGTGAAGATCTGGATCAAAGAGACTGGATAAATTATTATATATGCAAATTAAAAGATGCTCAAAACCCTGGAAATGCGAAAAAGTTCATGGAGTTTATAAGATCCCCAGGGCCTCAGAAAATTTACAAAAAATATGGTTTCCTGCCGCGTTCGGACCGATAACCCTTGAGGGGTTACGCCCCTGTTTTTTTAAGGATCATGGTTGCGGGGTCCAGACACAATACCGGTTGCTCGGAATCGGCGCCGGGGCCCTTTAAGGTTTTAACATGGATTTCTTTGCCCTCGGGCTGAAGCTGAATGACAAGGTCAAAAAGGTCGACAACCTCCAAGAGCGGCGCCGGCATTCCGTTGGCACTGGGCGTTTCATGCCGGTGAGTCTTTATGGTCAACCAGACAGGTAATGAACGTTTTTCAGCCAGACGCTTTAAATCGGAAAGGGATGTTCTTGGGGTATCGTCAATTTGAACCCCGTCGATAAAAATCATTTGGGGCGAAAAAATATTCTGTTCCTCGAGATCGGTCAGCCTTTCTTCAAGTTTGGAAGTGGAAAACCCTTCAACCCTGAATGTCATGATAAATCTGTGGGGCAGTATGGATTCCCAAACCTGATTTGTTTTCCGGTCTTCATACTGGTTTGTGAGATGACGGAAGACTTCCTTGTACCACAAACCGACTTTTTTGACCGGATCGTTTAGACTGATATGGAGAACATTCTTTCCTTTTAAAAGGGTGTTCAAAGCGAGTTGGACCAGGAGTGCGGTTTTGCCGACGCCCGCTCGTGCAAACACGACCCCTAAGCCTCCTTCAGGAAGGATATCCTCGTTTTCACGTTCCATCAACCTCAGGGGGTTCTGGAGGCGGAGTTCTTTTTTAAGCATAATCGTTTTCCTTTCTTAATTTAGGCAGTGTTCTTTTTGGCTTCTGCTGCCTTTTTGGCCAATTCCTCGGCAATGGAATGGGGGACCTGTTTGTAGGTGCCGGGTTCCATGGTAAACTGAGCTTTTCCTTGGGTCGATGATCTTAAAATCGTTGAAAATCCGAACATTTCTGCAAGTGGAACCCTGGCTTCAACCACACACATGGGGCCTTCTTCCTGGGAGCCCACAATGATTCCTCGACGCTGGTTTAAAAGCCCCATGACAGCGCCTTGAAACTCGGCCGGTGTTTCGACATCGACTTTCATGATCGGTTCAAGAATAACCGGCTTTGATTTAAGATACCCTTCACGAAAAGCGCCCCGGGCTGCTGCGATGAATGCCATCTCCGATGAGTCCACCGAATGTGATGCGCCGTCATTGATGACCACCTTAACGCCGGTAACGGGAAATTCCATTTTTGGCCCTTTGGGCATGCATTGTCTGAAGCCTTTTTCACATGAAGCAATGAACTGGGTGGGAATCTTACCGCCGACAACGTTATTTTCAAAGACGAAATGCTCTCCGGAAACAGGTTCCATATAGCCTGCAACCCGTCCGTATTGTCCGGATCCACCGGTTTGTTTTTTGTGGGTATAGTCGAATACAGCCTTTTGGGTGATGGTTTCCCTGTAGGCCACCCGAGGTTTACCGGTTGTAACCTCCGCGGTGTATTCACGGCGCATCCGCTCTACATAGACTTCCAGATGCAGCTCTCCCATCCCTTCGATAATCGTTTCATTGGTCTCATCGTCCACATAGGTCCTGAAGGTGGGGTCCTCTTTGCTGAACCGGTTAAGGGCTTTGGACATATTCATTTGAGATTTATTGTCTTTGGGTACGATGGCCAGGGAAATCACCGGGTCCGGCACAAACATGGACGTCATGGTCAGATTGAGACCGGGACCCACAAAGGTATCTCCGGAAGCACAGTCGACGCCAAAAAGCGCCCCGATGAACCCCGGTGAAATGGTTTCGATGTCTTCCATTTGATCCGCGTGCATCCGGACGACCCTTCCCACCTTGATTTTCTTTCCGTTGCGGATGTTGACGATGGTATCTCCCTTGGAAAGGGATCCCTGATATACCCTGATGTAGGTCAACTGTCCATATTGACCGTCCTCAAGTTTAAAGGCTAGGGCGACAACCGGCTTATTCGATTCACAGGACAAAGGCACCGGCGCCTCGTTATCATCCAGGTTCAGCGCTGTGTTTTCCACTTCAGAAGGGCAGGGAAGAAAATTGACAACAGCATCGAGGAGCAGTTGAACCCCTTTGTTTTTGTAGGCCGATCCAATGAATACCGGGGTTATTTCCCGAGACAGAGTTCCCTTTCGAACGGCCGTGAGTATCATATCTGTTGTCACTTTTTTTTCTTCAAGAACCGCTTCGGTCAGTGCATCGGAGAACAGGGAGGCCGAATCGATCAGTTCTTCCCGCCGTTCCAGAGCTTCCGAAAGGAGATGCTGGGGTATCTCTTCGACCCGAACAACCTCTCCGTTGGTGCCGTCAAAGTAAACCGCTTTCATGGTCACAAGATCAACAACCCCCTCCAGATCGGCTTCGAGTCCTATGGGAATCTGCATGGCAATTGCATTGTGCCCCAGTTTTTCTTTTAGCTGTCTAATGACACGAAAAGGGTTGGCGCCGCTTCGATCGCATTTGTTGATAAAAGCCATACACGGTACTTTGTACCGTTTCATTTGCTGATCAACAGTGATCGACTGGGACTGTACTCCCCCCACAGCGCATAAAACAAGGATGGCGCCGTCGAGCACCCTCAGGGACCGTTCCACTTCTATGGTGAAATCGACATGTCCGGGGGTGTCGATAATATTAATTTCATGGTTCAGCCATTCACAATAGGTGGCGGCCGAAGCAATGGTTATACCCCGTTCCTTCTCGAGTTCCATAGAATCCATGGTCGCCCCCACACCGTCTTTTCCCTTGACGTCGTGGATGGCATGTATCCGTTTCGTGAAAAAAAGGATTCTTTCAGTAAGCGTGGTTTTCCCTGAATCAATGTGTGCACTGATTCCGATGTTTCTGACTTTTTGGGTAGAATTTTTCATGATATTCATACATCTTTGTTTTTACCCTAATCGGGTGTAATAAAAAAAACGAAAAAACTATAACATTTCGAATTTAATAGTGTTTATTGAATAAAAAACCCCTCATTGGCATCTCGGCACCATATGAGGGATCGTTGGTTGATACGTTGCTGAAGATCCCTGCTTAATGCGGGGAATCTTCGTCTGTAAGAAATTCTGCCAAGTACGTGTGCTTTCTCCGACCCTCAGTCCCGTTTAAAGGGGCACCACACCCGGTTAAACAGAAAACACGGACATATTTCACGGGATTGTTTCTGCTCCAGGAAGATCAAGGGCATGCGCTCGGTGTCGAATTTCAAGTATACCCGGTGAAAAATAATTGCAAAAAATGCGTTTGTCAAGGAGTTGAATAAAATAATTATCTTTTGGGTCCCCGTCGGCTTGGGAATCTACGGCGGAAATTCCGTCTCTATGGGGCGGCGGGGCGCTTTATTATCCGGAATTTTTAAAATCTTAATCCGGTCCTGGTTTCTAAGTTTAAATTTAAGGGATATTTCATATTTTTTCAACAAGTTTTACAGAAAAGTCATTATGTAACACGAAGCTTTTTGGAAGATTTTAGATGCCGGACAAGGCGAATCAGGCAAAAACTGAAAAGGACCATGAGGAACAGGGTGAATACGGGGCCAAATTTCAAGGCGACCCAGCTGATTCCCACCAGGGGGAACAGGCCCATGCGTACAAAAAATCTCAAGATATCATGCCCGGCAATGAAATCTGCCGCCGGCGGTGAATATTGCGTGTAGAAATTTACGAAGGTCTTGCCGATGCGGTGGGTCGCCAGAAATCGATCCCGCATCTTGCGCAATATGTTGACATGGGGGGCCATTGAAGACCCATAGGCTGCGGTGGCGATAAAGCAGCCGCCGCCACCACCGTCACCGCCGCCGGCAACGGTTTCATTAAGACCTGAACAAACCATGTCGGCATGGATGTCCAAATTCAACCGTCCGTACCCATAGATGTTGTCCTTCCCAGGATTTCCCATATCTATTGCAGACGTGGTCAAAGCCTTCATTAACTCTGGGGCGGAACATGTTTGATTTCTGGATAGAATTAGCGCTGCGGCACCGGCCACATGGGCACAGGATGCACTTGTGCCGGAAAAGGTTGCGAAAACATCATTGGATATCTTGTCCGGTCCGCAGATGTCCGGTTTAACACGGCCGTCATTGGTGGGACCTTGGGAACTGAAGGATTCCTGGGGTCCTGTTGTCCAATTGCTTTCGTCAATTGCACCGACAGCTATGGCCCCTTCGGCATCCGCTGGAGTCAACAGGCTGCTCGATGCCACTGCCGGGGTCAAGTCGTGGTATGCACTGTACACTTCAAGCCGGTGATTCTCGGTTCCGCTGTTTTTATTGATGACCAGGTGGTAGGTGCCGGCCGCCGGTACAGAATAAACAACCTCTTCAGTCGGCCATTGTGTTCCAGTCTGGGGATTCAAACTGCTGTCCTTCAAAGTGCCGGCGCTGTCATATAGATACAGATCATAATCCTGATCCGTCGCGGGCCAGGCATCCCAGGTCAAAAACACATGAATGGTGTCGCCGGTCGCTGCAACAATATTTAGGGTTTCATCACTGCCTGAAACATTGTGCAGTCCATCGTTGTCCAAATCCGAAAAAAAAGCCTCGTAATGTTGGTTGGCTTCGTTCCCGGCAGCCGTAACCCACAGGATATCGTTTGCGTATGCACTATCTGCGGTGCAGACGGGGTTGCTGAACCAACATTCTCCATCATAAAAATTCGTGTTGGCCACCACCAATGAAAGGTTTATGATCTTGATCCCCTGGGTTATGGCGAAATTTTTAGCATCTTCCAGATCTATTGTGTCCGACACTTTTATCAGGTAAAGCAACGCTCCGGGCGCCATATCATGAATAATCTCAGCAACTGCCGTTCCGTGTGACGCTGTTTCTGACGTAAAGTTGCCCGATATGCAGGTGGTGCCGGTACAGTCGATTTCTTGGAGGGTGTCTGGAAGTTCACCCCTGGAGATTGCAGAAGATAGGCCGGCAAAACCGACGTCTATCACGCCAACCCGAACACCGGAACCGATGAAGCCTTCGGAATGATAGGCTGCGGCCCCGGTCAAATCCACCCCTTCGCTCTGAACGGAAGTCGGCAGGAGTCTATCCGGGAGTTTAGCAAAAAGCACGCCGTTTATCGTGTCGGCAAGGGTGTCAATGGCATTTATGGGACATTGAATTTTTGACAAATTGCCCGATTTTTTAATGACCTTTGCCTCGAAAGCCTGAATCCGGCGCTCGTCGAGGGGCGTTTCCGGCTCTGAAACCAGGTAAAGGGTAATGTTGTTTTGAGGATCGACGGGTATATTCCTTTTCTGTGCAAAACCGGCGCCGATCCGTTGCCCCTTTTTGTATTCATTCTTCAATTCCAACAAACGGGGTTCCACTTTTGAATGAATATTATTTTTGGTGGGGATCGCACTCAGGCCTTGTGAAAAGGCGGGGGTGGAAAAATAAAAAATTAGAAACAGGACTGTGGATAAAAGGGGAATAAAGTCTGTGAATCCGGAGCGATTCAGGGTCTTATTCAAATGAAATTTCATGAAAACCGTCGATTGCCATAGATTTTCTGAAAAGGGATTTGAACGTTGACGTCTTAAGAAGACCTTATTTTTTAGAGTTGCAGCGATGCTTAACCTTCTTTCTGTAGCGTTTTGTCAGAGGGCGCCGGCGGAGCAGGACATAGGTTGCACCTGCACCGCCGTCACAGGACCTTGCGCTGGAAAAAGCGATGACCCATTTGCGCAACGGACCCCGGGTGAGCCATTCAACGACTTTTGTTTTCAAGACCGGCCTGTTCGGAGAGGAGAGACCCCGGCCGTGGACGATCAGAACCGCCCGTTTACCGGTTGTTATGGAATCTTTAATAAAAATTTTAAAGGCATTTTGGGCATCTTCCACACCAAACCCATGGAGATCGACATGGGCCTGTATGGAAAAGTCTCCACGGTGGAGCCGGGTGGAAATTTTGGGGTGAACATTATGTCCGGTGCCCTCGATATATTCCGGTGTATTCTTGACCACAAAGCCCTCTCCGGTTTTTACAAGGGTGTTTAACCGGCGTAGGGTTTGATTGTCGGAATCGTCACCAGCGACAACTTCGGTGGTGAACACCCCCTGTCGCACCACCCGGTTTCCTTGACGCATCGGCGTAACGTCGGCCATGGCCTCTAAAAATAGATTCATATCATTTTCATGGACGGAATTATTGCCGCTGTCATTTTTTGTTTTGAAAAAACCAAACTGTTTGGCACAGGTTTTTGAATCGTTTTTAGAGGGGGCGTCTGTGGGGAAGGACTTAATTTTTATTGATTTTTTTTCAAGCAGAGCTTTTAGAGTCTCAAAGGGGCCGAAGGCTCCTGAAGACTTGGAAGTTTTCATGGTGTTCCTCCAAAATCCATGAACGAACATACACGTCTTTTACCAGATGTGCAAGCTTCAGATTAAAGCAGAAAAATATTGGTTCTAAGTTCTCCTTCCGTATAGCGAAAATAGTCATCGATTATTTTTTTATGATCGAAAACAATGGGTTCTGGAAGGCTGCTTTTTGTAAAAACACCCACTTTTTTTGCGTCATCGGCCGGCTTTGGGATGCCGATTCCTTTTGCGATGTAAACCGTGGTGACGGTGTGATGTCTTGGATCACGGTCGGGTTCAGAATACGAGTGGAACTGTTCTTTAAGTTTAATGTCCAATGACGTTTCTTCTTTTGCCTCCCTGACAGCGGATGACTCAAGGGTTTCCCTGTAATCCACGAAGCCGCCGGGAAGCGCCCATCCATAAGGGGGATTGGCTCTTTTGATCAAAACAATGCCGTCATCGATCTCTATGATAATGTCTACCGTAACGAGGGGATTTCGGTATTTTTGTTTCATTTAATGGTGGCGGATTTTTAACGAGTGAAAAGCAAACATTAAGAACCTGCTTTAAGTAAATGCAATTAAGTTGCTGTTAAAAAACTAAAAACCAATAAAAAAACCAACCTTTAAATCACGGGTGAATCCGACGAATAACGAATTCGTGGATGTTGTCTGAAACGTTACAACTCCGGCGCTTCCGATGGTATGAGACAGGCGAAAACCAAAGGATCATCACCGGCGTTTCTCAGTTGATGCGCTTCATTGCCGGGAATGAAAATAACATGACCTTTGGCCACGGGCGTCCATTTTCCTTCGCATAATACTTCACCCCTTCCCGAATGAACGACGATTTCGTGCTCCCAATTATGGGAATGTTCGGGAGAATACCCCCCTTTGGACAGTTCAAAAAATCGCATACAAAAATTATTCGCACCATCAGCTTTGCCGATGACCACGCGTCCAGTAACGCCTTTCACACCATCTCCGTCGAAGTGCTTGGGTTCTGCATCAGAATAGTGTATGATTTTCATGGTCGTCTCCTTATGCATCAATAAGGGATTCATCGGGCGAGAATGCTCGATTCAATATTGTCAGGTGTCGTATTATCCCCATGGAAACTTGCATCGGGATTCCATAGTCGGCTCTGACGTCATCTTCTGTGTGTTTTGAACAAACAGAATTACTGTATCAATCGGTACTGTTCGGGTCAACAAAAATGGATAACGGCTCGGTGGGGTTATGCAAATCGGATCCATCAAATGGAAAAAACTGCTTTATGACGGCGCACAGACGCTTGAGATCCACGTCGATTCGGACCAGGTGGATAAATTTACAACCCATGCCATGGAACTTGCAAAATGGAACCGAAAGATAAATCTGACTGCAATTACGGATCCTTTGGAGGTTGCCGTCAAACACTTTCTGGATTCCATGGCCCCGGATTCCATGATTCCTTGGAATGCATCGCTTCTCGATATCGGCTCCGGCGGCGGTTTCCCCGGGATTCCATTGAAGATATTGAAGCCGTCTTTATCGGTTACGCTCATCGATGCTTCCCGTAAAAAGGTCAGTTTTTTAAAACATCTTATCCGAATTCTGGGTCTTGAGAATATTGAGGCGTTTCATCTCCGAGCCGAGGAATTCTCCCAACAGGCCCTTTTTGCAGGCCCTTTTAATGCCATTATCAGCCGTGCGCTTTCTTCAACGCCGGAATTTGTTCGGATGGCCCTGCCGTTGCTGGACACAGACGGGATACTCATCGCCATGAAAGGAAAACGTTCTGAAGTAGAGATCGAATCGCTCCGTTCGTTGATCCATAAAAAAACAGGCATGGGAGATGAGAACCTGACAGAAATTGAGTTGCGGTTGAAAACCTATACGCTTCCGTATTTGAAATTAGAAAGAACCATCGTGAGCTTAAAACGTAACCGCCACCCCTAGCCTGTGGAGCGTTCTCTCTAGGGGGATTCAAATACGTTTGCCCCGGGTTTGGTATGGATAAATATGGACAAGTTCTGTTCCATCTGATATCGAAAATGTGTGTTGCCTCTGTCGCTTCATAACGCTAACATGTCACCATTTGCCCAAAGTGCATCTGGTCACCGAAACCAGCACCAATAGAAGGAGATAACGCATGGCGAGTGATACCCAGAAGACCCAGATTAATTTAACCGTGGATCGGAACAACCTGTACCGGGAGGAATCGTTTACCGACATTAAAGTCGCCTCCATCCGGCAACTCACACCGATAAAGCCGGATTTGACAACGGATAACAGCCGCCATCCCCTATATATGGGGCAAACGCAGTTGATGACGCCCTCGGGGCCTGTAATGCTTCAGTCTTTGCTCGAAGCGGTAACTTTAGATGAAGCCATCGAAAAATTTCCTGGGGCCATGCAAAAGGAAGTGGACAAGGTCATGGCACAGATCCATAAAAGCACGGAAGCATCGGTGAAATGAAAATATTGATCTCCGGTAAAGGGGGAAGTGGGAAGAGCACCCTGTCTGCGCTTGTGGCAAAGGCCTTGAAAGACCGTGGATTCAAGGTCCTACTGGTCGATGCAGATGAATCGAATTATGGCCTTCACCGCTTGCTGGACATTTCTTTTCCGGTTCCATTGCTGGAGAATATGGGGGGGAAACCGGGATTTAAAAAAATGACTTCGGTTACATTCCCTCAGTCCAGCGCCGAACTCCCATTCAAGAATGGGATGGGAATCGATGAATTCCCAGAGGACTGCCTTGCTGAATCCGATGGAATAAAACTGCTCGTCATCGGAAAGATTCATGATTTTGGTGAGGGGTGTGCCTGCCCCATGGGCGCGTTGTCAAAAATGTTTTTACCAAAGCTCGCGTTGGCGGAAAATGAAATCATCATCATCGATGCCGCCGCCGGTGTTGAACATTTTGGACGGCGAGTCGATGGTGATTGTGATATGATCATCGGCGTGGTGGACCCCACCTTTGAGTCGTTTTCACTGGCAAAACAGATGGCGGGTATGGCAGAAAAGGCAGGGGTCGAGATCTTCTTTGTCCTCAACAAGATCGACGACCGAGTCCGTGATATCATGCACAAAAATGTCGACCGTAAAAACGTCGTCGCTGAAATTCCCCATATGCCGTCCATTTTTATGGACAGCCTGGAAGGGAAAAAACTCAAAACAAGTTGCCGGGAAATCGAGCCTATCTGCCGGACCATCGAAGATTTCAAGAAAAAGTCCCGGCCATTTAAAATTCCCAGGGCACCATGGACTTAATCCTGTGTGGATCTGCTAAAGCAATGGGTGTTATTTTCTGATCGATGACGTTGAAGGAATGCCGGATCCAATGACCCACGAAAGATCTATAAATATTAACGGCGCCTATCCCGAAAACCCTCGGGTGGCGGTGGGCGCTGTCGTTTTTAAGGAAAACAAAGTCCTGCTGGTGTTGCGGAGCAAACCGCCGGCTGAAAACCAGTGGTCTATTCCCGGGGGATGCGTTGAGTTGGGCGAAACCCTTCAGGAAGCCGCGGAACGAGAGATCCTTGAAGAGACCGGAATTTCCATTCGGGCCGGAGAACCTGTTTATACTTTTGATGTGATCGAAAGAGACGACAGGGGCCGAATTCGGTTCCATTATGTGATTTTAGATCTTGCAGCCGATTATATCCGTGGGGAAGTCAAGGCCGGAGATGATGCTGTGGATGTAAGCTGGGTGTCATCCAAAGATATCAATGCCCTCAAAGTTAGTGCTGCCACCCGAAAACTGCTCAAGCAATGTTACGGATTCGGACCATGATCCAATCCATCTGGATTTTTCCTAAAATTTTATCGATCATCCTGTTGTTTTTAAAAACCGAGGCCGAGGAATCTATGTTTTTTTTAGTCAGGCCACCATCGTTACCGCCATTGGTTTATTGACATCACATACCGTTTATTATAGGTATGGAAAAATATTAATCCATGGCGTCTATAAGGAGTGAACTCATGGGGATAAACACTTTCACCGATTACTACGAAAATCTTCAGATAAGCCCGAATGCGGATACGGAGATGATCGAACGAGTTTTCAGGTTGCTTGCGAAGCGGTACCATCCCGACAATACACAAACCGGAAATGCAGAAAAATTCAACACGCTTAATGATGCCTACCGCGTGCTGTCTGATCCTGAAAAACGGGCGGCCTATGACGTAAAATATGATCAGGAACGCGCGGCCTCCTGGAAAATTTTCGAAGAAGCGTCACACGCGGACGGTTTCGATGACGACAATCGGATTCGGCAAGGGGTCCTTTCTCTGCTCTATACGGCACGCAGGCGGGATGCGTCGAACCCGGGGATGGGAATCGTTGAACTGGAAAAGTATCTAAGCTGTCCCCAGGAGCACATGGAGTTTCATGTCTGGTATCTTAAAGAAAAAGACTGGATTCGGCGGACGGAGACTGGAGCCTGGGCGATAACGGCAGATGGTGTAGACAAGGCGATAGAGAGTGATCGGTTTCTGAGGAAAGATCGTTTGCTGCCCGAACCCGAGGGATTTTCAGCAGAGCGCCAGGGCCCCAAGGATTCCAATCCCGACGGCAACAGGCTATTAGATGACGATAGCGAATAACCGTGTGTCCGACAACACGCTAAAATAGACGTCCGTTTAATTTCAGCCCTGTCCGATCTGTTTTTTTAAATGGAATTGCGAAGCGATGGGTTAACGGTAACCGTTATTTTGTGGCAAATTCTTTTTTAAGAAAATTATTAAAGGCCCTACACAACGGAGAGGCGCTCCGTTCTTTGTGCCGTATGAGATAAAAACTTCGCTTCAGGTTCAGATCTTTAATTGCCAGAGCTTTTAACGTCCCTGCTTTTAGTTCTTCCGCCACCGCGATGGTGGAGAGAATCGAAATTCCGACCTTGCTTTTTATACCTTGAATAATCGCTGCCGTACTTCCCATTTCTGAAATAACGTTAAGATCCTCAAAGACATGCCCTTTCTCCGTTAAACTCCTCTTGATGGATTTTAAAGTCCCGGAGCCGGGTTCACGAACAATAAAAGGTTCCTCGAACAATAATTCCGAGTGGATATGTTTTTTTCCGGCCCACCGATGATCGGCGGTAACAATCAGCCGCAGTTCGTCTTCGATGAGTTTTTCCTTGGCAATGTTTTTATCGGATGGTTCGGCCCCTACAATACCGAGTTCCAGTATACCAGATAGGGTGTCCTGTATTATTTGCTCGGTGTCACCGATAATCAGTGAAATTTTAACCTCAGGATAATCCGCTGTAAAAGCACCGATAAGTTGTGGCAGAATATATCCTCCGGGGATGGTGCTGCCGCCGATGACCAGCCGCCCCTTGATTTTTCCCTGAAATTCATCCATGGCGGCTTCAGCCTCATCCCGAAAAGCGATCAGCTTTCGGGCATAGGAATACAACAATTCACCGGCTTTGCTCGGGACCGCTTTCTTGCCGAGACGATCGATCAGTTGACACCCGAAGTGATTTTCCAGGTCTTTGATGTGGCTGCTGATGGTGGGTTGAGATAAATGGACGGCCTTTCCGGCTTTGGAAAAACCTTCGAGCTCGATAACCTTGCAGAAGATATTTAACTGCCACAAATCCATTTTTAAGCCTTTCTTTGAGTTTGAATTAACATAAATTCATAACAGGCCTATAATTTGCCATAAACCGCAGCTTAGATGGAGCAGTTCAGCGGCGTTCTTTTAAATACACAAAAAGATATCATTAAATCAATATAAGAATGATGAACTCGAAAAAAGTCTTTTGCTTGTGGAGCGAGCAAAAGACTTTTTTCGAAGCCGCCATGAATGATTCATTGAAGATTCCAGAGTTTTTGATATATATGGAGCTAAATTTAATTCCAGGGTGTGGATGAATGGGGAGGGATGTATGAACGAAGACAAGAAGGCGGTTTGGGGTTGGCTCATGTATGACTGGGCAAATTCTGCCTTCGCCACCACCGTGATGGCGGGATTTTTCCCGGTGTTCTTTAAACAGTATTGGAGCTATGGTACCAATGTCAATACCAGCACCGCACAGCTCGGAATCGGGAATTCCCTCGCAAGCGTATTGGTGGCACTTATGGCCCCTGTTCTGGGTGCAATTGCCGACAGAGGTTCGGTGAGAAAAAAATTCCTGATCTTTTTTGCATACTCAGGGGTACTGATGACCGCCGGCCTGTTTATGGTCCAAAAAGGTGACTGGGTATGGGCTGTTTTTTTATATGTCATGGGGGTTATCGGATTCTCCGGTGCCAATATATTTTACGATTCACTTCTACCGAGTATCGCGGATAAAGAGAATATAGATTATATATCCGGCTTGGGCTATTCTTTGGGATACCTTGGCGGCGGACTACTTTTTCTGTTAAATGTTCTAACGGCATTGATGCCCGAAAAATTTGGATTTTCAGATGCGGAGACAGCGGTTAGATATGCCTTTCTTTCAGTGGCCTTATGGTGGGGCCTATTTACAATCTTTACCATAATCTGGATTCCTGAAGAACCCAGGTCCGCACCTCCGTTAAGGGGCGTCGGATTGATCGTCGACGGTTTTCGCCAATTGGCCGGTACCTTTAAAAAGATCCGCCACATGAAGACGGTGGCGCTCTTTTTATCTGCATACTGGTTTTACATTGACGGCGTGGATACCATTATTCGGATGGCCGTCGATTATGGGATGTCCCTTGGATTTAATTCGAACGATTTGATTTTTGCCCTTTTGATTACCCAGTTTGTCGGGTTTCCTTCTGCAATCGTTTTCGGAAAATTGGGGCAACGATGGAGCGTCCGTAAATCCATTTACATGGCCATCGGTATATACCTGTTCGTTACATTGTGGGGAAGCATGATGACCAACAAACAGGAATTTTACATCCTGGCCATCATCATCGGTTTGGTTCAGGGCGGCATTCAAGCGTTGAGCCGGTCTTACTATTCGAGACTGATACCCAAAGAAAGGGCTGCCGAGTTCTATGGGTTCTACAACATGCTGGGAAAATTTGCGGCCATTCTGGGGCCCGTTCTGATGGGTTCTGTTGGACTGACGGTGCGTCGGGTTCTGATGCCGACATCCCCCACTCCTGAGCAGGTGATACATGTCGGACAGCTGGCGTCTCGCTGTGGGATTGCATCCATCGCGATTCTTTTTATTGTCGGCGCGTTTCTTTTTTCTTTGGTCGATGAGGAAAAAGGAAAAGCAGAAGCATACCGTTTATCAGACATTTAATATTGATGAACTCGTAAAAAGCCTCATTTTGCTCGCTCCCCAAGCAAATTTGGGATTCATGACGCGTCCGGCTAAATTGCAAGAACTCGGGATAGCGCCCTCAAACAGCTTGCAAATTTTAACGCCAGACGCATCATGAATCTTTCTCCAAAATTGCTCGATGTCGCTCACAAAAGACTTTTTACGAAACCGTCAATATTGCAGAAGTGAATTTAAGATACCCTGAAGTTCCACCGCATTGTTGGAAAAAATCCATTTTACGCCTCTGTTGAGTTCACGGATTAAACAGTTTTTAGATTGAACATATCCGGTGCCGACACGGTGTCCGTTCCTGTGATGTTTTTTTAAGATCCGATTTGTTAGAAGAAGATAATGGCCGGTAATTCCACCATAGAATTTATCTATCGCCAGTTGACTTAGGGCTTTTATATTAAACCGAGCACTTGGAAGAAATGCCGAGGTGGGTACAAAGTCGATCGACTGAAACATTTCAGGATGGAGAGAAATAAAATGAAAATCTTTTTGAGGGGACAGCCCCTGAAAAAGATTTTTTAAAACCATGTTCTGATAGGATGGATCCGGATATACTTCTTTTTTGATTTCCACCATCAAATGCAAAATTCTTCCGTATTTTTGAATCACTTCTTCAAGGGAAGGAATCCATCTACAGTGGGTTTTCAACACGTTCAGGGGCACTTGGTTAAGTTCTATCTCGGACCCGAAAACCCTTTGAAGATCGGTGTCGTGGAAGACAACCGGATGTAAATCTTTGGTCCAGCGTATATCAAACTCTATTCCGCCAACTCCAGCGTTTTTCGCCCGGTCAAAGGCGGGAAGGGTATTTTCAAAAATATCGATGTTATCATGCTCTCCCCGATGTGAAATGATGGTGCAATGTTTCAGGTTGTCCTTACGGGGCGGCGGTTGGGGCCAATTTGCATAAAAATGATCGACACTCTGAAGCAAACGTTCTTCAAACCAGATGGGGATATCCATGTGTTGCGTCCAGTCACCCATGTTTCGCATCCTTGAAAAAAGTACGTGTTCAGGGGGGTACGCTCCCCCCTTTCACTCCGGTGTCTACGTGTCTGGTCCTTTCAAAGACTTAGCAGCGGGGGCATTCCTGCCCCCTCCGCGTTCTCCCGCAAAAAGCATGCGGGAGCCGCGGTCTCCCCCACTGCTAAGACATTAAAATGACGAAGCCACTCCGCCAACCCGCCTGCCATGCAAGGCACGAGCGGGCAGGTATCGTTACACGGGGAAGCGTACCCCCCTGAACACGAACGGAAAAAACACTGTCTGGATGGAACAATCCCTCTCAAAGCGCTAAATTATTCCGAAAATATTTATTGAATACATCCAATTAAATAGAATAAACTTAGATTTACGTCAAATACTAATCGCTTAATTATGCAGGGGAATACAGAACTTAGTTCGCTTCGCTCACAATTGGAATGATGAAATGATGGAGTAATGGAATGATGGGTTTGAAGGAGTTTTTAAAATTTAAATAGTTTATTTCTGCTTTTACGCCCAATATTCCAGTATTCCATTCCGATGGCATAAACAGGTTGCCATTAAAAAATTGTGGTTTCGACAAGTTGTAGAATTTCCGAGACGTTAAATTAAAGAAAGGATCGAAAATTGATTTCCATCGAGAACATTCAAGAAGCCGCTGAATCGATAAAAGGAAAAATCATCAGAACACCCCTGGTTCCTTCACCTTCTTTGAGTAAAATGTTCAATGGAGAAATTTACTTGAAATTGGAAAACCTCCAAAAAACCGGCTCGTTCAAAATTAGGGGGGCCACCCACAGTATTTTGAGAAACCGTGATAAAATCGCCTCCGGCGGCGTCGTGGCGGCATCTGCGGGGAATCATGCACAGGGAGTGGCGTTGGCTGCAAAACAAGCCCATGTGCCGGCGACCATCGTAATGCCTGAATGGGCTTCCATCAGCAAGCAGGAAGCAACTCGCGGCTATGGCGGAGAGGTCGTCATCGCCGGCCAGAGTTTGGGGGAAAGCCTAAAAATAGCCGAGGAAATCGCAGGAAATGACAAGACCTTTATCCATCCCTTCGATGATCCGGATATTATTGCAGGGCAGGGGACCGTGGCACTGGAAATATTGGAAGATCTTAAAGAAGTGGACTCGATTCTGGTGCCCGTGGGCGGAGGGGGTCTCATCTCGGGCCTTGCCGTTGCAGCAAAGACGCTTCGGCCCCAAGTAAATATCATCGGGGTTCAATCTGCTGCATGTCCTTCAGCCTATGAATCGTATCGAAAAGGGAAAATCATCCGGGTGGAATCCGAACCGTCCATCGCAGACGGTATCAACGTTAAGCAGGTGGGTGAACTCAATTTTCATATCATCCGAAACTTCGTGGATGATGTGGTTTTGGTGGAAGAAGATCATATTGCAGCCGCCATTCTGTTACTTCTTGAAAGAAAAAAGATTCTTGCGGAAGGTGCCGGCGCGGTGTCTCTGGGTGCGCTATTGAATGGTTCCGTAACCGTCTCCCGGGGTAGCAGGGTCGTTCTTTTGATTAGCGGGGGCAATGTGGACAGCTCCCTGTTGGGTCGTATGCTCGGCCAGGGTTTGTTAAAAAACGGCCGGATAATGCGCTTTAGGGTGTGCCTCGACGACATCCCCGGCGCATTGGCAAAATTGCTGGCGTTGATATCGAGTCTAAAAGCAAATGTGCTTCATGTCCATCACGATCGAAACATAAGGGGGTTGCCGATTTATGATACACGGGTCGATTTGGAGCTGGAAACCCGCGGTCCGGCGCATGTCGATGAAATCGCCGGCCGGTTGAATGCGGCCGGCTATGAACTGGAGCTGAGATGAGGGAAACGGTATCGACGGCTTTTGACATTAAAGATTTGCCGCCAGTGCAAGCTGATTTTTGTTAAGGGTTAACTTCAGTTCGGATTGGATATACTCAAGATGTTTTTCCAAGAACGGTATGTAAACCAGCAAATAACTTTTGGGGTTAATGGTCAAATCCCGGAGTTGGTGCACAAACTCTTTTTGAGGTTTTGCAAAGTTGGCGAGGCTGATGGTTAGGCTTTGAACTGCCTCCCTGACCGGTAACGTTACCGGATACAGTGGCCCGTCCGGGAGTTTTTCCGCCAGTCTGTCGTGATACTGTGATAGGGTTAAATTCCGCGAAAGGCGTAAAAAAACCTGGGGTCTGACCTTAAACGCCGGAGACCAGAAGTGGAATTCAATATCCTGCCAGTTTTTTTGAACCGCTTTCGGCAGGTTGGCGATCTTAGCCAGATCTGCAAAGGTATGGAGTTCTATCCCGGGAATATCCGCTTTTATGCGCCAAAAAGGGAGATAAAGGACGTTTTCTTCTTTTGCCGGGATGAATGCAAATTTCAAACTTTTGAGTCTGTTCCCGGCCGGTCTCCACGCCGAGTTGCAGTTTTTACAGGTCAGTACCCAAGCGTTGCGTTGGCCGTGTAAATCCCACCCGCAAGTGGAGCACAGGGCCGGGGTAAATTGAATGCGCCAGTCTGGACGTCCCCCTGGAAGAAGCATAACATCAAAATCATCCGGGAGCTTAGCGCCAAGGGGACTGTTTAAGACCGCATCGTATATTTTGTCGTTTGCATAAAAAGGAGAATAGATCATACTGATGGTTTCCCCGATGTGGGATTGATGAAAAACAGGATCGGGCAAAGATCTGCTGAATTGCTGGGAAAACGTCTCCACCATGCTTTTTAACGGAAGGGTCGGTTTCAGGAAATATCCCGGAGTTTCCGGTGTAACGAAACGGAGCACCAAGGCCTGACTCCGCAACCCAACGGAGATAGGATAGTAAGGGGACGCTACCGCCTGATGGCTGACGTCAATAAATCTGTGTTTTATGCCGCTTTCCACACAAGAAAAAAGCATTCCTTTAAACCGCCAGTACGGAAAAAACACCAGGCGCTTACTTTTCGGAGCAGAACTGGGCAGCATATAGCGAAAAACATCTTTGGGAAGCAGGTAGGATCGTACACGACAGTACTCGCAAACAAAAAGTCGGTCGGTTTCTTCGAGGACCGCCGGTGCGCCGCACTGAGGGCACTGGTATTCAATGCGTAGTCGAGGCATTTATTTTAAAAAACCGTATCATCATAGAAGTTCTGAAGATGGAATGGATCGGCACCTAAAGCAATTCTCCACACTGATTGCAGAAGGTGGATTCGGTTAAATTCTCGCTGTGGCATTTTGAACAGACCTTGGGTTTTGGCTTTTCTTCCGCAGATTGACCACATCGGGAACAGAACTTCGCACTGGGCGTAAGATTTTTGCCGCATTTTGTGCATTGCCTGAAGACCAGTTGCTGGTGCCCGCAGAACGGGCAGAACTTGGCTTCCGGGGGGATCGAATGGCGGCAATCCGGGCATGAAACGTCGTGTCGGACATCGGATTTGCCCGGTCCGGGTTGTGCGCCGGCAAAGTACTGAGAAAACATGGCCGGCATCATCAGTCCCAGCCCCATTCCCATCCCCGGGCCGGCAGCACCGTCCGCTTCCGAAGCTTTTTCCATGGCCATGGCGGCTTTCATCTGCATTAGTTTGTTCATATCTTTAAAAACGCCCATTCGGCTTCGGTCGTCAATGGCCTGTTGAACTTCGGGCGGCGGCGTGATGGCATTGATGTACAGGTGGGTCAGTCCAAGACCAAAATGGCTGAAATCCTTTTGGAGACGCTGGACCATACCTTGGGAAAGTTCTTCGTACTTGGCCGGAAGGTTCAGGATCGAGTCGATGGTCTCTCCCATATAATCGTTGAATCTGGACACAATGACCCGGTTCAGGTATTCTTCGATTTCCTGGGTGGTGTAGATACCCTGAGTGCCCACGAGGTTGTTGATAAATAAAACCGGCTGCATCACCTGGAGGTTGAAAACGCCGAAGGCTCTGAGGCGTATCAGTCCCAGCTCGGAATCCTTGAAGGCCACCGGATCACGGGTCCCCCATTTAAGGTTTGTAAACACCTTTAAATTTACGAAATAGACCTCTGCTCTCAAAGGGCTGGTGAGTCCCCAGGGCAGACTGAGAATTTTTGTCAAAATTGGAATATTGGCGGTCTTGAGGGTATGCCTGCCCGGACCAAATGCATCCAGGGCTTTTCCTTGATAATAAAATACACCGGCCTGGCTTTCCCTGACCGTCATCTGGGCACCGTATTTGATCTCTCCGGAACCTTTTTGGGGGAGGCGGTGAACAAGTTCTTTGCCGGTATTGTCGAACCATTCCAGGTTTTCCAGAAAAATGATATTGTCGGTGCCCATAAATTAAACCTCCCATTGGAATGAAAATGTTGTCGTGTGCTGCATCCGGGTCTCTTTTTTACTCGTGGCCGCCCAATAAGCTATTGAACCTTTTTTAACTTCTCCAACAAGCTTCTGGCGTTTTCAATGTCTTTTTTAGCCTTTATATTCCCGGGATCCAGGGTCAAGGTCGTTTCCCATTCGTTTATGGCATTTTGCAGCTCCTCGTTGAGAAAATATTTAACCCCTTGAAGATAGTGGATCTCAGCTTGTTTTTTCATGGCATTTTCTGCCGCGGAAAGGGTTTTTTCGACACATTCATATCCAGGGTCTGCCCGGTTGAGCACGGTTACTGCTTCGGCATATTTTTTGCGGATGAGCAGGCTCTTTCCATTTTGACACAAGGCGGTATTCAGAATATCTTTGGCCGTCGGGTTCGATGGGTCATGGCTCAAAATATTTTCTGATGCAGCGATTGCCGCTGTATATTTTTTTTCCTTCAAAAAATTTTCCGCGTCCAACAGTTCTCTTTCAACAACGTCTTGAATCGATTTGTTAACGATTTCAGATTCGGGGGTTATGTTTTTGAACATATTTATGGCTTCGGGATACTTTTTATCCCGGCTTAACTGGAGCCCCATCTGATAGTAGGCGGAATTTCTTAAATCAACGGCCGTGGGGTTGGCAGGATCGTTCTGTAAGATCCTTTCGGTGGTACTGGCAACCCTTTCGTAGTGCTTTTTTTTCAACAAACTTTGGGCCTTCAGCAGTTCTACGGGAATATTTAGGGTGGGTCGGATAAGCTTCGGTGCCAGGATCGGGAGTTTGAGAGGGGTCCCGGGTAAAGGGTCTGTATCGGGTTTAAGATCGTTAAAATAGACGATTAGAAACGTTTCTTCCGGGTTTTTGTAAAATTTTTCGGAGATGGAAGCTAAGGTATCGTTTTCCAAAACTCGGTAGGGAATATACTCTTTGGGGGGTAGCCTGCTTTGCAGATAATCGAGAGCTTCTTTATTGTCGGGGTCGTATCTGAGTGCCGTCAGAAAGTGATATTGGGCTTCTTTGAATTGTTTGGATTTATAAAATTTCACCCCTTTTTCGACATGCTCGAGGGATTTTTGAACAACCGTCGATTCCAAATGGGATATTTTGTCGGCCATATCCGGGTCGTCCGGACTCAATGCCCCGGCAACCTTGAAATAAAAAAGTGCAGCTTGCAATTCATCGTTTTTTTCAAACGCCGTTGCCTTTTCAATGTAATCAGAAGAAGAGAAGACATCTTGGCCTCGGGGGGCCTTATCCGAAGTTTCCTTGGAAATTTTTTCGGTAAAATCCGTGAAAGCTCCCAGCACACCGGCACACCCTGTAACAAAGTACAGAACAATAATCAGGCTTAAAACGTTTAAGGCATGTCTCATTTCAATTCGTTCTTCTGAAAAACGGACAAGTTTTTTTTGAAACTATCCATATCATAATTGCCGTGTATTATCGAGCGGTGGATCCGATATTTGTCAACAAAAAATGGATTCGATCCCCGTTCAACGGTGAATGCCGCCCGGTAGCCCTGTTTTTTTAAAATACCAATGATGAGGTCGTTTGTTTCTCCGTAGGGATACGCGAGATATTTGCATGTCTTTTTCAGTTTTTTCTCCATCAACGTGTTGGGATAATCGATCTCCATGACAAGGGCTTTGAAATATTCTTCAAAAGACTCGTTCTTTTTTTGGGTGGTCAAGTTCCGGTGGGTTTTGGTTTGGCACTGGATATCAAACCCTTGTTCCGAAAGGGTTTGTATTTGATCCCAGGACATGGCTTTCCCACCGCCGATAAAATCCGTGTAAATAAAAAAGGTAGCAGGGAAACCATATTTTTTCAATACGGGAAAAGCGATGTCGTAAATAGAGCCCCAAGCATCGTCAAATGTAATGGCAACCGATTTCTCGGGTATCGGTTCCTTGTAATCGATAAAGTCTAACAATTGATCGAGAGATATGACGTGGAATCCGTTTTCCTTTAGATATTTCATCTGGGATTCAAAATCGACTTCTGAAACGGTGGCTGTCCCCGAACTGTTTTTGGAAAAATTATGATAAAGCAGTACAGGAACCGTCTGAAAACCATTGGTTTTAAGGCCCCCTTTGTGAAGGGGTGACAACGGAATAACCACCGTCCGGTCGGAGGTCAGTGTCTCGATGTTATTGAATTCGGCGATCAGCCAACCTTTTTTCGGGTCGTTTAAATACTCAGCGGCAAGGGAAGAAAGGGTGTCTTTGTCGGTGGTCTTCACCACAATAAAATCGTCATCGACAAAGGCGTTTGAATCGTGCTGTTGCTTGGGTGTCCCGGCGGCACACGCTGCAAGAAACAGAAAATAGAGCACAAAAAATTTAAATAAAAGGGGTTTTTTCCTATTCGCCGGTTTCGGCATGATGCGGCTCCTTTATGCGAATCAGCTTAAATGTCTCCACCGGTTCTGTTTTGCCCTTTATATGTTGTGAAGGAAGCGGGTCTACCTCTACCATTTCTTTTATTTTTGAATAAACACTTTTACTGATAATAATTTCACCGGGATTGGCCAGGCGGTAAATATGTGCAGCGAGGTTTACGCTGTCCCCGATGACCGTATATTCCATCCTATCCTGGGAACCGATGTTCCCTGAGACCACGACGCCGGAATTTATCCCGATCCCAACGGTTTGAAGGAGAACATTCCCATTTTCCTGCTTTTTCAGAAACTCTTTTTGCATATTCGCTGCCGACCTTACGGCACGTTCCGCGTGATCTTTATGATAAACCGGAACCCCAAAAACTCCGAGAACCGCATCCCCGATGAACTTGTCCACATAGCCGCCGTGATCTTGTATGCTCTGGGTTGCAATTTCAAAGTATTCGTTGAGTTTTTCCACGATTTCTTCGGGCTCATTGATCTCCGAGAAGGCTGAAAATCCCCTGATATCGACAAATACGATGCTGGCCTCATTCCGATGACCTTTAAGCCAGTCGCTTTCAGGATCGGCCATTATCATATCTAAAACTTCAGAACCGATATACTTGCCGAAGGATTTCTGCATCAAAGCGTTTTTCAAGAGCTCGTCCCCCATCCGATTGAATGCCGTGGCCAGGTTCCCAAGTTCGTCATTTCTGGCCAGGATAATTTTGTGTTGATAATTCCCCGAACCGATTTTCTGGGTTGCCAAGACAAGATTTGAAATGGGCCGGGAAAATCGGAATCCAAGCCAGAGCGCAATTGCACTTCCAAAAAGAAGAATAAAAATGGTGATCACAATAATTGTCCAACGCTCTTTATGGATGAGTCTTTCGATAAAATCGATGGAAACCCCGAGATACACGTTGCCCAATTCTTTTTCTTTGAATTGAATGGGGCCGGTCAAATTTAAAACCTGCTCGCCCGATGGGGAGATGTAGTTAAAGTAGGTCAGGTCTCCTTCTTTTCTGACATCTTCGATGTTGGAAAACATCTCAAAGGTTTTCCCGATCTGGTTTATGTCTGTATGTGCCTTAATGGTTTGATTGTGGTCAACAATAACTGCATAAAGGATCCCTTCAACATGGGTGGCATCTTTTATCAATGAATTGAGTCTTAAAATATTGTCTTCGAGAAGGGGAATCGATGCATTGTTGGTAAAGTAGTTGATACTGACTTGGCCGATTTTGACGGTTTGCTTGTAAAGCCTTTCCTTCTGGTGGCTCAGAATGAAGAAGCTCATCACCGAAATGGTGGTGATAATAATCACCATGACTGCCGCAAAGACCTGAAACCAGATGGGAATTCGGGTTGGGGGAAGGCCTTCAACAAAACTTTCACGCTTTTTTTTGACCAGTCCTTTTATGTCATCAGAGAGTGTTTTAACTGAAATTTGATATTCTTTGCTGACCGCCTGGACCAGTTCTTCTTCCGAGGCATAACCGAGTTCAACGATGATTTGCCCCAGACGAACCGCCTTGCCCAGTGTATACAGTTTCTCTTTTTGGACTTTGAGGGCTTCCTGGAGTTGCTTTTCGGTAATGATGCCCCTTTTCCTTAAAACCCCGCCAATGGCTATACTGTAATTATCTGGAGATTTCCCCAAAAATCTTTTAATTCTGGACGGTAAAAAAGTTTGAGCGGTCAACGGTTTCATAGGTGCGATTTCCGACCCCGAATATTCAAAAAAAAATTGATAAACTCGTAAAAAGCCTCATTTTGATCGCTCACCAATCAATTTTGGGATTCAGACCCGCCTGGCTAAATTGCAAGAACTCGGGCTAACGCCCTCAAACGGCTTAAAATTTTTACGCCAGACCCATCATAAACCTTTTTCCAAAATTAATCGATGTCGCTCACAAAAGACTTTTTACGAAGCCGTCAAAATTAAATGCGTTAAAATATCATAGAAAATTATGAACTTCCACAAATTATCTAAAAATGGCCGATATGTCAATAAATTAACCGGAAGTGCGGACGCACAAATATGTCTTGACAACTTTACCAATTAAGCTTAGGCTTCATCCATGCTCAACATTAAATCTCCCATTCCCTTATATCATCAGCTGGCGGACATCATACGGGCCAAAATACGAGCCGGAGAATATCCGACCGGTTCAAGGATTCCGTCGGAAAACAGCCTGGCCTCCGGATACGGTATCGGAAGGCCCACAGCCCGGCAGGCCACGGATCTTCTGGTTCGAAAAGGTCTTTTGATTCGAAAGCGGGGCTCGGGAACCTTTGTCTGTGAACAACAGAAAGAGCTCGATCTTTTTTCTCTGGCCGGAACGACGTCGGCGTTTCATAAAAAAGGGATGTCGGTGGCCACCCATATTCTGAAAAAGATCCGGTTGAAAGCCATGGGGCACGCGCCGGAAAATCCTTTTTCCGATCAGAAGGCCTATTTTTTTTCCAGATTGAGCAAAGTTGAAGACATACCGGTTCTTATCGAGGACATTTATCTCCATGAAACGATTTTTTCAGGGATCGAGCAAATGGACTTGTCCCGGAGATCTTTGGCACAGATTGTGGATGAACAATATTATATGCAGCCCATAGGGGGGGTGCAGAACTTTAGAATCGCATACTTAACCGGGGAAAAAGCACAAAATTTGGAGGTTGGAGCAGATACGCCGATTCTTTTGGTGAAGCGGTTTTTGCACTTTGACCAGTCAAAAAACGCTATTTATTCAGAGCTTTATTGTCGAACAGATCAGTTCGTTTTTTCACAGACATTGGGAGGAATCGAAGATGAAAGATAGGGGGTATTATAAAAACTTCGGGGGGGCCTTCCTTCCCGAAATTCTGGTGGCCACATTCGACGAGCTTGTGGAAACATTTCAAACGGCAAAAAACGACCCCGGGTTCTGGGAGGAGTATTTGGATATAATGTCCACCTATTCCTGCCGCCCGACGCCGATTACGTTTGCCCAAAACCTGACGCGGCATTTCGGCGGCGCACGTATTTATATCAAAAGAGAAGACCTTAACCATACCGGCGCCCACAAGGCCAATAACGTTATCGGGCAGGGCCTTTTGGTGAAACGGATGGGAAAGACCCGGGTTATCGCAGAGACCGGTGCCGGACAGCACGGCGTGGCTACCGCCACCATGGCCGCACGGTTCGGATTCAAATGTACCATCTACATGGGAGAGGTGGATGTTCAGCGGCAGCGTCCCAATGTATTCTGGATGGAGCGGTTGGGTGCTGAAGTCATCACCGTTAAAGAAGGAACCCGAATTTTAAAAGATGCCATCAATGAATCTTTTCGGGACTGGGTGACCCACATGGATACCACGCATTATGTACTGGGAACGGCCTGCGGCCCCCATCCATTCCCGGAAATGGTCTCTTATTTCCAATCGATTATCGGACAAGAGGCCCGGAAACAGATTCTTGAGCAAGCAGGGGGTTTACCTGGCCGAGTTTATGCATGTGTCGGCGGGGGATCCAATGCCTTGGGGATCTTTAAGGCGTTTCTGGATGATCCGGTTGACCTTGTGGGGGTTGAGGCCGGTGGAGAAGGATTGGAGACCGGGCGGCACGCTTCCCGACTTTCTTCCAAAGATTCGAGCATCGGGGTCGCCCAGGGGTATAAGACATATTTTCTCCAGGATAATGACGGGCAGATGCGAGAGACCCACAGTGTCGCAGCCGGGCTGGATTATGTCGGGGTTTCACCGATTCTGGCCCAATATGCGGAAACCGGCCGAATTCGATTTGAAGCCGCAACCGATCGGGAGGTTGTGGATGCCCTGTCCCTGACCATTCAAAAAGAGGGATTGATTCCCGCCCTGGAATCCGCCCACGCGTTTGCACAGGCGTTCAAAGAGGCTCCGGCCATGACCCCGGAGGATATTGTTCTCATCAACCAGTCCGGAAGAGGAGACAAAGACATCTTTACCATTGCCGATGCATTTGCCGATCCCAAGTGGCAGGCATTTATCAAAGAGAAAGCGGAGGGGTATCATGCTTGAATCGTATTTGAATAACCGGCTGAAGCAGAAAGAGATCTTGTTAATGACCCATATCGTACTCGGATATCCGACATTCGAGGATGCTTTCAAGATCATTGAGTCCATGGTCACCGCCGGTGTTGACCTGATGGAGCTGCAGATCCCTTTTTCAGAACCGATTGCAGACGGCCCTGTGATTCTGCATGCCAATCAAAAAGCGCTGGCCAAGGGTGCAACCGTTAAAAAATGCATCGATTTTGCGAAAACCGTTGCTGAAACCTTCGAGATTCCCTTTCTGTTCATGAGTTACTACAACATTCTTTTTAAATACGGTGTAGATAGATTTGTCGACACCATGGCCGAAAGCGGTCTTTTCGGGGCCATCGTCCCGGATCTTCCCCCTGAAGAAGGGAAGGACTACCTTGGGGCCATGGATAAACACCGTCTTTCTCCGATATTTATATTTTCTCCCACAACATCCGATGACCGCATGAATTACCTTGGCGCCTTTGGAAGGGGGTTTGTCTATTGTGTGGCCAGAAAAGGGGTCACCGGTGTGGATACGGATTTTTCCAGACAACTGGAAGATTACCTTGTGCGATGCCGAAAGGCCACCGATCTTCCCCTTGCCCTCGGTTTTGGTGTCAAAGAGCGGTCGGATATCGATTTTTTAAAAGGGAAAGCCGACATTGCCGTCATCGGGTCCGAGACCCTCCGGCTGGTGGATAAAAAAGGGGTGGGTGCGGTTGAAGAATTTATTAAAAACTTGAGATGAAACGACCCGATACCTATACGCCAAAGTGAAACAGGGTGGCACACCCCTGAACAGGTATGATTCTTTAAAAAATAGAGATGGGCCGCACGAAAGTGGTTTTATAGAGGCGCTTGTGCTTTCCTTATTAATTGAACGTCTCGGAAATTCTACAATTAGTTTAGGTTTAAGCCCTCCACCTCTGGTGGAGGACCCGGATAGGTTCTACCGATCCGGTGAGAAATAATATAGGTAATTCCTCGGGAAAGCCCTTAAGGGCAATACAGGAGGAATTACCTATGCATGATTGGGAAAGCTTATCCCATGTAAGATGGGATTGCAAATACCATATCGTATTTGTCCCGAAGTTTCGTAAAAAGAAATTGTATGGCAAATTCAGGAATCGAGTTGGCGAAATACTGAGAGACTTGTGTCGCCAACGCGGTGTGGATCTTTTGGAAGGGCATTTAATGCCAGACCATATCCATATGTGTATAAGCGTTCCACCAAAGTACAGCATCGCTTTTGTAATAGGATTTCTGAAAGGCAAAAGTGCGGTTTTAATCCATCGCAAAGTTCTAAAAGAGAAACGAGTATCTGGACTACATTTTTGGGCCAGGGGGTATTGTGTCAGCACTGTTGGTTTGGATGAGGCAACCATAAGAAAATATATCCGTGATCAAGAAAAACTTGATCAGCAACAATTGGAACTTGATTTAGAATAAATTAACCATAGCCCCAAAGGGGCTTTCCCAA
>JAHECI010000346.1 GCA_024641825.1 Desulfobacterales bacterium
ACCATGTTGGTAACCCGGACAAGCTGAATGTGCTCCAAAGCACCTGCCGATGCTTTGGACACCATGGGTGTGGGGCGGGCAGATCGGTCTTTAGGAATAATCACAGCGTCTGTGTCGATACAAATTGCTGTTCGAATCAACGCGCCGAGGTTGTGGGGATCCATAATATTGTCGAGCAACAGGATACACGGGTTTGACTTGGCGTCTTGGATTCCGTTTAACAGTTCTGAAAATTTTACCAGTGGATAGGGTCCGACCTTGGCGCCGACCCCCTGGTTCTGAGCCGTACCGGACAGTTTTTTTAAGTGTAAGGAATTTGGCCTTTCAATGGGTATTTTAAAGGATTCAGCAAGGGCTAAGACCTTCTCAAGACGTTTTGAGATGTTTTCTTTGGCGATATATATCTTAAAAATATCCCGCCGACCCGCCTTTAAGGCTTCAGAAACAGGATGAATCCCGTAAAGTATCTCTGTCTTCACGACAACCTTTTTAATCGATCTCTACTTTTTCGTTGTTTCAATGCGATATCCGTCAACAATAGATATCAGCGCTTCAATCGCCGAGGACAATTGATCATTGACGATACGATGCCGGTAAAGATTCTGGTGGGCCATCTCCTTCTTTGCATTTTCAAGACGCCGCTTTAAAACCGTCTCGCTTTCGGTTCCTCTCGTCTCCAAGCGCTGCCTAAGGGTGTCCATTGACGGAGGCAAAACAAAAATCGTCACACTGTCGGGATGGCGTTTAAGAATCTGGGCAGTGCCCTGGACATCGATATCAAGAAGTATGTCACGGCCGGATGACAAACCCTTCTCAATAAATTCGGCGGATGTCCCGTAATAATTTCCATGGACCTCAGCCCATTCAGACCAGCGGCCCTTTTTTATGTCTGCCCTAAACGCTTCTTTTGAAATAAAATGGTAGTCAACGCCCTCCTGCTCCCCCTTACGGGGAGATCTGGTGGTATACGAAACCGAATAGAGCATATCTTTAAAGCGCTCGAGGGCGGCTCTGCAAAGGGTTGTTTTTCCAGCCCCGGACGGCGCTGAGATGATGAAAAGATGTCCCCGTCCGACCGTCATCACTTTCGTTCTCCGTACGGAATCATACCGTCTCTTTAAGGGTTGTAAAACGTTGGGATATGGTTTCGGCCTGTATTGCGGAAAGCACGATATGATTGCTGTCCATAACAATAATAGACCGTGTCCTGCGACCGTGTGTTGCATCGACAAGTCGCTTTTCATCTTTGGCCTCATCTTTAAGACGTTTCATGGGTGCCGAATTTGGTGAAACAATCGCAACAACTCGATCTGCAACCACGGTATTCCCAAAGCCGATATTCAAGAGATTCTGATCCATATTCATCACTCCAATCCGGGTAATTTTTTAACAGGTTAATTCCCTGAAACAATCCGGTTTCAGAGAAGGTTCTGGTATGATTAAATCTTAAATTGAAAACGTTATTGTGTGGGTTATCGTCTATTATGAAGCTCCCCGCAGCAAGCTGCAGGGTATCAAAGCGGAATTGCGCCGTAGCCTAACCCGCCTCCGCGCTGTCGAGCTTCGGCGCGGTTCACCTTGCCGTTCATTCCTGCAGCCCGCTGGGCGGGATTTCCGTTTCACTCCAACAAGCTGAAGGGTATTCAGGCGAAGGCGAATAAAAGAACGATCATCCCTTTGACTCAAAGATGAGATCTCTTCATAAAACAATCCGCTATTGAACCCTCTGAAGGGGTTCTTTCATTACAGGTCCTTTTTCAGAAATTATTCCACATTCTGAAGCTGTTCCCTTATTTTTTCAAGCTCTGACTTCACCGCTACGACCATGTGAGATACACTGGCTTTTTCTGTTTTGGATCCCATGGTGTTGAATTCGCGGTTAAGCTCCTGAAGCAAAAAATTGAGTTTTCTACCGGCAGGTTCTTTGGCGTCCATAATTGCCAGGAACTGTTTTATGTGGCTTGTCGCCCTCACAACTTCTTCAGAAATATCACTTTTGTCAGCCAAAAAAGCCGCTTCCTGTGCGATTCTATCCGTATCGATCTCCACCATCCCTTTGGTCAGAACCGCGATTCGATCTTTAAGACGCTGCTGATAATAAAACAATAGGTCCCTCGATTCTATTTCGATTTCATGAACACTTTTTTCAATGCTGTTAATCCGGCTGGAAATATCTAAAGAAATAAAATCTCCTTCCTTTTGTCGCATTGCAACCAGATCGATCATGGCTGCATTAATGCAATCTGCAACGACGGATCCGATCGCCTCCATATCCCGGGCAGGTTCGGCAGGTCGAAGGACGCTCCCTTCTCTGACCAGAAGCTCGATGGATATCTCCGAATTAAGATCGAGCTGGTCTTTCAGCTGAACAAGGCTTTCATAATATGCTCGGGCTCTGGAAATATTTACTTCAAAAGCACATGCCTCGTCTGAATCGTCATTTATCTGAAGATTAACCTCTATTCGGCCCCTTGAAACCTTGTCGGCGATCAAGGATTTTATTTTTTCCTCCAGAGCGGTATATCCGTGAGGCGTACGCAAGGCAATATCAAGATACCTGCTGTTGTAAGAGCGGATTTCAGCTGAGACGTTAATCTCTTTCTCCGTCTTTTCGGCTCTGGCATAGGCGGTCATACTTTTCATCATTTTACTTTTTCCTCGACATTCTTCACGAAATTTTAACCGAGATCGATCACATACTTCTTTCGCACCCATTCAAGAAAAGTCATTACGGTTTCCGAAGCATAGTCAGGATACGTCCACGGCAATTTATTAAAGTGCCCCTTTGAGTAGACCAGCGTTAGATCGGCATAAATTCCGCTACCGATATAAATCCGATGGCTAAAATTTTTTCCCGTGGCCAGGACAAAACGCTCACGGAGCAAATATCCGGGATCGATATTAACCGATCGTCTGCCGTCGATCGAATGTTCATGTTCAAGACCATTGGTAAACAGCTTTATATCTGCCAGAGCACTCTGCTCGATGAGTCTTTTAAATGCCAGCATACGTCTAAAAAGAGGGGTGCCCATCTCATCATTGTAATAGGTGGTCAGGTCAAAAGGGAACCATGGGCTTGTCATGTCCACAGGACCAAATTTTTCAACGAGCGCTTTTACGACATCAGCGGCAAGGCGCTTCTCTTTCAAAAAAAAACCTATCACAAGTTTGGCAGGTTTTGGCGGTTGAGGAAGACTCATGGTATCGGACTTTATACTCGGCTATAATTGAAGCTCCATGGAGCAAGCTCCAGGAAATTTCTGTTTGGTGGCAGGGCTTCGCACCAACGGTTCGGAATTTTATCCATTTTAACATTCGTGCGGAAACCCGGCAGTCCCTTTAAAATGGGATTGATGCCCCGGTTAAAAAAAACCAGATGGGTTCACAGGAAAACTTCTTTACAACCCCGTTTAGCGGGATCTTCGACAAGCTTGCAGGGAATGCCCTTACCCTGTTAAATTCCCGAAATTCAATGGGGTGAACTGTTTCGGTTCAACGGGTTCTCCTATACATTTAAGGGCTTGGCTTCATCAATGAGCATAATCGGAATATCATCCCGAACCTCGTACAAGAGTCTGCACGCCTCACATACCAGGCCATCTTTTGTATCGTTCAAATATATGTCACCCTTACATTTAGGGCACGCGAGTATTTCAAGAAGTTCCGGGCTGATTGCCATGATCGTATCCTTTTATTTTTATGGTCTTGTAAACGTT
>JAHECI010000347.1 GCA_024641825.1 Desulfobacterales bacterium
GATAGACGGAAACAAAGACATGTGCCATAATCAGGTTAATATTCCAGGGCCGGATGGATGACACGGAAAAAAATGAGGGCGAAATATGGTGCCGACGAAAGAACGAACAACGGCGATGGAAAGATTCTTCGGGAATTCAGAAACGACACGGGAAAGACTTAATGATATTATCAGATCTATGGATGATGCTATGATCGTCACCGATATGACCCAAAAGATCGTTCTGATGAACCCTGCTGCTGAAAACCTTCTGGGGGTGCCTTTAAACAATGCCCCTGAAAGATCCATAGCTTCGGTTATTAAAAATACGGAACTTAATGAGAAGATCAAAACCGCACTCGAAGACAAAACTTCCGGGTATCACTTTATTTTTAAGCTTCCGGATGACGACTCGGAATATCCCAAGGTCATGCGCGTCAGCACTTGGCGGATCAAGGATAGAAAAGGCAAGGAAACGGGAATTGCCATAAATTTCGTTGATATATCCTCTGAACGTGATATGGACCTGATGCGGCGCGAACTCGTCTCCTGGATCGCCCATCAAGTCAGAACCCCCCTGACTTCCATACGAGGGTTTTCTGAAATTCTCGTGACCCGGGATGACCTGAAAAAAGAAGAGAAAAAAGAGTATCTCTCGCACATCTACGAACAATCGATTCATCTGTCAAAATTTATTCATAAAATTCTGGATACTCCTTGTGACGAGTGCAGCGGCAAAGGAGATATCGGATGATTCAAGTGTCACTCATTGAGGGTGTAATCTTTTTATAAATATCAGCCCTGTTGTTTGCGCTCAATTAAGGTGCAATCTAAAGGGTGAGGCAATCATCAGATAAACTTGAAAGAGGAGCAGAACGAATGAAAAAAATTCTCATAGTGGACGACCATAAAGAGATTCGAAGATTGGTGGAGATCACCCTCAGGGGAGAAGATTACCATATCCTTCAAGCTGAAAATGGGGAAGAGGCTATTGAGATCGAAAAAGCTGAAAAACCGGATCTAATTATCATGGACGTCATGATGCCCGGGAAAATAGACGGCATCGAGGCCACCCGGATTTTAAAGAAGAACCCGGAAAGCAAAGGATGCAGCATTATCATATTGACCTCCCAAGGTCAGAAGGAGGACATCGAAAAGGGATTTTCCGCTGGTGCGGACGACTATTTTGTCAAACCGTTCAGCCCGCTGGAATTGATTAAAAAGGTTGAAGAAATTATTGGATAGACGCATATTCCCCGGGATTCAGACCCATTTGAACTGCAACCATTCGCTCAAATCAGGTGAAAGATATTTTTATGGGGACATTGAATTATTCAACCAAGGATCAACTGGCAAAATATGCCGATGATCTCGCTAAGGTTTACAGGTCGGAAAAAGAGAAGCGAAAAGGTCTTGAAACCGCCAATCAGCAGCTTGTAAAATATGCCGATGATCTGAACAAGACCACCTTGGAACTGAAAGCGGTTTTTCAGGAACTGCAGGGGTCCTACCTGGACACCATTCACCGGCTTGTTTTGGCCGCTGAGTACAAAGATGAAGATACCGGTACGCACATTGCCCGCATGAGCAGGTTCAGCGCCTTGCTTGCCGAAAAACTGGGGCTTCCGGATAAGGACGTTCAAAACATACGCTATGCGGCGCCGATGCACGATGTGGGAAAGATTGGAATTCCGGACAGCATTTTAATGAAGCCGGGCAAGCTTACGGATGAAGAATTTGAAATAATAAAAACCCATACCACCATCGGGGCAAAAATATTGGCAAATTCAAAATCCGAGATTCTGCAGTTGGCCGAAAAAATCGCCATTTCCCACCATGAAAAATGGAACGGTAAAGGGTACCCCAAAGGTCTTTCAGGGGATGACATTCCACTGGCCGGCAGAATTGTGGCGCTGTCAGATGTTTTTGATGCCCTGACATCAAAACGACCCTACAAAGATGCGTTCCCCATAGCCAAGGCCTTGGATATTATCGAGAAGGAACATGGACAACATTTCGACCCCGGTGTCACAGATGTTTTTTTGGACAATGTCGATGAGTTTCTTAAAATCAAAGACCAAGTGGATGCAGCCGGAGGTGTGCCCTTGCCCGGGGTGTAGATTTTTTTCAAATCTCCTTCCATTCGGCTTTAAAGATACCGGTTTTTGTGGAAATAAAAAATAGGTTCCGTCGACAGGCGGAAAAAAATATCGGAATTAATGAGCCTCTTTTTGAGGCTTTTTTTATAGGGTTTTTCGGATGATTACCAACACGCCATTTCTTTGTTATTTCCGTCGAACCCGTTAATGGCATGCCAATTGTTTCTGACTTTCGCAATACGGGACAGAGGTGGCCCAAAGGAGACGGGAAACCCGGGAACCCCTGCAAAATCCGGAACATTACAACCGGATATCGGGCCAAATTGCCTGAATTGATATATAGCTAAAAATTTCAAATAGATATATCCAAATATCCCCGATCTTCCAGGGTAGTTCCACCCGAATTTATTTTTTCCCTCCGCTTTCTTCCAACGGTTTTTATCCCAAAAAATAATTAAATCAACATGTTAATGGCATACTCCCGTTTCTGGCACGGTCATTGCTCTATGGATAGCCATGCACGGCGGGGTTTGAGGTCCGTTGTATTAAAATTCATTGTCGAGGATCGATGGCCGATAACATTATAAAATATCCTTTCAAGATTTTATTGGGTTTATTGAGAAATCATTCCCAAAAGCTTTTGGTGTGCTTGATGTGGATAAATTTTGCGGTGTGGTGTCCCATTCCAACGGCATTTGGAGAAACATTTGGCAAAGACGCATGGCAAAATCTTGAAACCCGATATACGATCATTCAGTATAAGACGTTGGAAGATCTTAAAAGATTTAACGGAAGGATCGACTACTCGCCGGACGATTGGGGGTTCAAGGGCCTTTTTTCCGGATCAAAGGACCCTGTTGAATCCATCACGAAAAAAGTAGATGCGGTATTTGAAAAAGCGCAAAAGATACTGGATATGCGCCAAAGTATTAAAAAAGTCGTCATCAGAATCTATCCGGACAAAAAACGTTTTCGTGAAGTCCAATATTTAGCAGGCCGAGAAAAAAGTCGTCTTCAAGCATGGTATGTTTTTGAACAAAACACTATATATATCAACAATGATGATGTCCATGAAGGTATTTTGGCCCATGAAATGGCCCATTCCATCATCGATCACTACCTCACCGTCCGCCCGCCAAAAGCAACCGCCGAAATTCTTGCACGTTACGTGGATAAAAACCTTCACGATTAGAACCATATTCCGCTGATGTTTTGTGCGTGTTTACGGATGCGCTCCCCCGCTTCACTTGCCCCTCGCCCATTGGGTAAATAGCATGGCAGTTTTCACTATTTTCAGGGTATCACCCGGGGTCAATTCCATCAAAGCACAGAAAAAATCTGAAAATGGTGATCTTTATGGTCATTAAACTCGTTTTGCCATGTTATTTATGCAACTATAGGGTTGATACTGATCTCCAACTGTGGCAATGATATTAAAGTTGAGACTCTTTTACGAAAAAATCTATGGGTTTTCTCGGTTAACGGGTTTTTTCGACGTTGAGTATAACCGGGAGGGGATGCCAATGGCCAAAAAGCCAACCATCAAAGAACTTGAACAAACGGTCGAAGAATTAAAAAATGCTCACGAACAATTGATCATTTACGCCAAAGAGCTAAAAGGGGAAATAAAAGATCACA
>JAHECI010000348.1 GCA_024641825.1 Desulfobacterales bacterium
AACGTTCCGGCTGGAACGATCAGCTTGACGCTCATGACGAGTCCCCGATTGAGTGCCGGGATCAACTGGGTCGTAAAAAAGGCCGTTTCCAATGAATTACCCCTTCTCTTCATATAAATCATCGAGCCGGGAACAGAAGTCCTTGGATCGGGTGCATGCGTCCGGGGACAGCAGCTCTGCCGGTGTTCCCTGCTCAAGGATGATGCCGTTTTCCAAAAAAATCACTTCATGGGCCAAAGATCGCGTAAAGGCGATCTGATGGGTGGCCAAAATCATGGTCATGCCGCCCTGGGCCAAATCCCGGATGACCGATAGGACTTCGCCGATCAGTTCCGGATCCAGGGCCGATGTGGGTTCATCCAAAAGCATGATTTTTGGATCCATGGCAAGGGCTCTGGCAATGGAAACCCGCTGTTTCTGACCGCCGGACAGCTCAGCCGGGTAAAGATCGATTTTGTCTCCCAGGCCCACCCGTTCGAGTTCGGCCACAGCCCGATCTCTGGCCTTGGACCGGTGCATCTTTTTAACCTTCCGGAGCGCAATGGAGACGTTATCCAGGGCATTCAGGTGGTCAAACAGGTTGAAGTCCTGAAAGATCATGCCCACCTGCTGACGAAATGCATAGAGATCGCGCTTGCGCCGGTTTTGAATTTCAACGCCGTCCAGCCACACCCGTCCGCTGTCCGGAGGAAGGAGGAAGTTGATACACTGGAGAAGGGTGCTTTTCCCGGCCCCCGATGGCCCGATAAGCACCTTTAATTCCCCCTTGTTGAGACTCAAGGATACGGATTTGAGGATCTCCTTTCCCCCGAGGGTTTTTGAAATATTTTCTATCCGCAGTATGGGTTCTTGGGTCATTGTCGTCGCTTCCTTAATGAGCATAGCCGGGTATCCGGACCTTTTCTTCAAGTTTTAACAGCGCCCGAACGCCCAGCCAGGTCAGAATGAAATAGAGGCATCCGGCCGTGATGTAAAGGGGCAGGTGGTGATACGTCCGTGAGGCGACAAAATGACTGCGCGCCATGATTTCAGAGGTTCCCAGGACAAACGCAAGGGCGGAGTCCTTGAGGATTATGGAATACTCATTGGACCAGGCGGGGATGGAGAACCTTAGGGCCTGGGGCAGAACAATGGAGATAATGGCCGTCAAATCGCTCATCCCCAGCGCCCTTGCAGCTTGAAACTGGCCCCGGGGTAACGAGAGCATGGCGCCCCTGAAAATTTGAGACTGATAGGCCGCGGTGGTCATCCCCAGGACCAGGATAGATGCGGCAAAGGCGCTCAGATTAAGGCCGATGAGGGCGAACAATCCGAAATAAAAAAGGAACAGAAGAACCAATACCGGAACTCCCCTGAAAAACCAGACGTAAAACCCCACGGCCCAGCGGACGGCACGATTTCCGTAAACCTGGCCGACGGCCATGTGAATACCGATGACCAAGCCGATTCCCATGGCACCGATGACGATGCCGATGGTAACCAGCGCTCCCTCCAGCAGGTAGGGGAGTGCTTCCAGAATGGCGGAGAGTGTATCAAACATCTTAGAATAGTTCGACCTTCAAAAAAAACGGAAGGCGCAGGTTAACCCGACGCCTTCCGAATATGGTCTTCCTCCTCAAGGGGGCATGTGGGCCCGCTATTTTCTGAGGTATTTTTTAACCAATTCATCCCAATAGGGATCTGCCATGAGCATTTTCAGCCCTTTGTTGAGGGTATCGAGCAGTTCCGCATCTTGCTTGCGAACCGCATAGCCGAAATTCTCATCATGCATGCCGAAGGTGCCGAGGATCTTGACCGGTTTTTTAGCGGCAGCGTCTTCAGCCGGCGCATCATCCATTGCAGCTGCGGAAATACGGCCGTTCAGAACATCTTCAACCGCCATCGGCGCGGAGTCATAATATATCAGTTCAAAATTCCAGCCTTTTTTGACCGCAGTGTCTTTAAGCCATTCCGCTTCGCTGGTTCCTCGCTGAACGCCCAGTCGCATTTTCCCTGTCAGCACCTGGTCCACCGTCAAATCGGCATCTTTTTTTCCCACGAAGACCTGCTTGATTTCCCAATACGGGATGGTAAAATTGACCACTTTCTGGCGTTCGGGAGTAATGCTCATGCCCGAAGCAACAAGATCGATCTTTTTGGCCACCAGGTTGGGAATGATTCCGTCCCAGTCCATGGGCTGATGTTTGACCGTAAATCCCATTTTTTTTGCAATCCAGTTGACCGCGTCAATATCAAAGCCGCCCGGGGTGCCTGCTTTGTCCACATAGGCAAACGGCGGGAAGTTGGCATCAATGCCGTTGATAAGTTCTTTGGCGCAGACAGTACCGCTTGAAATCATGAAAAGTGCCAAAACAACTGCCATGAACAACGAAAGTTTTTTAACCATGTTTCCGACCTCCTGATGATTTGAATTTTCGTTTTGATCCGCCTGCGGTCACCAGCAACCAGGCACAATAACCCTGTCTTTCGGGTAAATCTCAAAGTATCTCAAGTCGATTCAATTCCGAAAGATCTTGCCAGACGGATTCGCTATTGTCTTTAACATCCTCGCTCGATAGCAGTTGAGATGTCGGCTGTCAAGACCTATCCATACAAATGGGGCGCCGCATCGGCGTTTCTGAAAAGGGTAAACGCTTTTTACCGTCGGCGTTGAATCCTTTGGAAAAAGATTTTAAAGTTCCCATCCAAGGGGAATATTATAGGGGGTCGATGTGTTCTTCGACCACGGCTTCGAGTTCTCCCATGGGAATTCGATCCACGAATGCAGCGCCGATTTCATTGAGCCAAACGAAATATATACGGTCCCCCTGGCGTTTTTTATCTTTTTTAAGGGCATCGAGCACCATTTTTCTGTCCCCTTTAATCCGGGTGGGCAGCCCTAGGTTCCGGAGTAGATTTTTGATCCTTTCGGCATCGTTGGCCGGTAAGACCCCTCTTTTCACAGAGAGTGCCGAAGCGATGACCATTCCGGCACTGACAGCCTCTCCGTGGGGAACACCGGTTGTTTTTTCAATGGCATGTCCGAAAGTATGTCCAAAATTGAGCTTTCGGCGCTCCCCTTTTTCCAATTCATCCCGGTTGACGATACCGGATTTAATGACAATGGACTCATACACCAGTTTCCCGACGACGCCCATATCCAAATCCAAAGCTTTTTGATACTGTTCTTCAAGATACCTAAAGAGATCCGCGTCTCCAATGGCGGCATGTTTTACAATCTCCGCCAGTCCGCACAAGACCTCCTTTTTTCGCAGCGTCTTCAATAGCTTCAGATCGCAGATTACAAATTCGGGCTGGCTGAAAACGCCGATCATATTTTTATACCCCTTGAAATTCACGCCGTTTTTCCCGCCGACACTGGCGTCGACCTGTGAGAGAAGGGTTGAGGAGACAAAGCCGAATCGTACGCCCCGGAGATAGACCGATGCAACGAAGCCTGCAATATCACAGACAATCCCGCCCCCGATTCCGATGATAAAGGTCGAGCGGTCCGCCCCGAGGGCCACAAGTTCTTCACAGATATATTCCACCGTATGGAGGGTTTTTATCTTCTCGCCGGTGTCTATGGTGATAACGGGGTGGGGCGGAAATTTATGTCCATAAAAATCCTTAACGTTGCCATCCGTGATAATCACGACATTTTCCGGGGGAATGTATTTGTCCAGACGTTCCAATGTTTCACCGACCCGAATGATCGAGCTGCCGGTGTCTCC
>JAHECI010000053.1 GCA_024641825.1 Desulfobacterales bacterium
ATGCGGGTCGTTCAAGCTCTAGTGAAAGATACTCCCCGTAACGCCCTTTTTGTCATCCAAAGCCCCTTTTGTTATCCTTGGGCATGTTTGTCTAGAAAATCCCGCAACGCGGGAAAAACATATATATTTTCATGGGCCATTTCGGTGAGGCAAGATGCGAGGATCTCGTTTTTCTCGTGAATTGTTTTGTGTTTGTCTAAAATAAAATGTTTCTTGCCCTTAATTTTGCACAGCCCGCTTTCAACTTTGATACCGGTCTTCCGAAAATTATGCTCTAAAACCGTTATCCCAAGTTTTTCAGCAAGCACGATCAATTCCTGATACAATGGTTCGGATTTCATTTTTTTAAAAATCCTCTAAAGACCGGACTAAAGGACAACCATTAAATGATTTAAGACATGATTTGAGCTTGCAATACCAAAATTCTGTGTTATATATAGACTTCTTTAAAGATATTGGATCTCAGATTCGACTTCTAAAAGAGATAAAACATTAAAAAAGAAATAATATCGGGAGGTTACAGTGCAATCCATACCGCTTAAAAGAACACAAACCCAAGTTCGGGTCAACGCATTTATTCGGAGCGTCTATAACTGGATGGCCATCGGCCTTGGACTGACGGGACTTGTGGCATTTTACGTATCGAACAGCGAAACCTTGCTGAGACTGATTTTTGGCAATCAACTTGTATTTTTTGGTTTAATCATCGGTGAACTTGCCCTTGTTTTCAGCATCAGTGCACGGGTCCACAAAATGCAGGCTTCCACCGCAACATCTTTATTTGTCCTGTATGCAGCCTTAAACGGAGCCACCCTTTCAGCCATATTTCTAATCTATACAAAATCTTCGATTACCTCAACGTTTTTTATCTGTGCGGCAACCTTTATAACGTCCAGTATTTACGGGATGGCCACCAAACGGGACTTGACCACAATGGGTCAGTTCATGTTCATGGGACTTATCGGGATTATCATTGCTTCGGTGGTCAACCTGTTTGTTCGCAGTTCAGGCATGAGCCTCATCGTCAGCTATATCGGCGTGATCGTTTTTGTGGGTCTCACCGCCTATGATACCCAAAAACTCAAAACCATGGCCCTCTCACAGCCTGAGGGCCTTGACGGGGCGACCATTCGAAAGGGCGCAATTTTAGGCGCTCTCACGTTGTATCTCGATTTTATAAATCTATTTCTAATGCTCCTTAGAATATTGGGAAGCCGGGATTAATATAAAACCTAAAAAATTGTCATCCGAACAAAAAGGTTGGTCTGACATTGGGCCAACCTTTTTTATTTAATGTTACTATCTGGAATATTGGAATAATGGCGTGTTGGTGTAACTGGCCGGATTCTTTATTTGCCAATCCTATCTTTAATGATATCAGCTAATTGACGGCAGTATCTTCCGGTTGTTTCCATGTCGGGCCCTTCTACCATTATTCTGCACACCGGACGGGTTCCTGAATAACGAATCAGGACCCTTCCCGAATTGCCCAGCCTCGCCTCGATGGATTTAATCGCATCCTGAACCAACGGCTCGGCCTTCAGGTCGGGTTTATGTTGAACCTCTACGTTTATGAGGACCTGGGGAAAAACCGTCATTATTTTACAAAGTTCTGACAAAGGTTTTGCGCCTGTCTTCATGACCTCGATCAGTCTTATGGCACCAAGAATGCCGTCTCCGGTGGTATGGTGATTTAAAAATATCATGTGACCGGAATCTTCACCCCCCAGAACGGCTCCGGAAGAAATCATTCCTTTCAGAACATACCGGTCCCCTACTCCGGTGGTGACATGGTGTATGCCCAGTTCTTTTAAAGCGAGTCCGAGCCCCATATTGCTCATCACCGTGCTAATCACGCTATTTCCTTTAAGAAACCCTTTTGCTTTCATGTAGTTGGCACAGACCGCAAGTATCTGGTCACCGGTTGCAACATTTCCTTTTTCATCCACAGCAATAAGCCGGTCTCCGTCTCCGTCAAAGGCAACGCCAATATCAGCCCCTTTTTCCAAAACATTTTTCTGGAGAACTTCCGGGTGCTGGGATCCACAGTTTTCATTGATATTTTTTCCGTCAGGATTTACAAAAATCGCTTCAACATCTGCCCCAAGGGCCGTTAAAAGCGAGGGTGCAATTTGGGACGTGGCACCGTTTGAACAGTCCACCACGACCTTCAATCCCTGGAAATAGTTTTCTTCTGGCACGGTTTTAATAAGAAATTTTTCGTACCTGTTCCCGGCATCATCGACGGTGTAGACCCTGCCGGTATCTCGGGTCGAATCCGCAGCAGAGATCAGACGTTCATCCAAAATTAGATGTTCGATTTCAGCCTCTTTTTCATCGGAAAGCTTAAAACCGTCACCGTTAAAAATTTTTATGCCATTGTCGTAATACGGATTATGGGACGCAGAGATCACAATGCCGGCATCTGCACCCATTGAAGCGGTTGTAAAGGCGACACCCGGGGTGGGTAAAATCCCTGTAAGATATGCATCCAGCCCCATTGCGCATATTCCGGAGGCGATGGCATGTTCGATCATGTCTCCGGAAATACGACCATCCTTGCCGATGACGATCCTGGACCTGGTATGGGATTTAAATATTGTCGCAACCGCCCGTCCTACATTTATGGCCATTTCGGGTATTACCGGATACGCATTGGCACGGCCCCGTATTCCGTCGGTGCCGAAAAGTTTTCTCATTTTCAATTCCTATTATCTGAATATTGCACGAGGCGGATGCTTTCATAGGCAAGGCATCGCCAACTCCTTGTTAAATAACAGTTTGTGAATTTATCATCAAATTTCATGCAAGATTCAGGTATTAAATGATGGTAGAAATTCGAGTGCACCATCGATGACGTGGTCAACGATGGTTTGAAGCCATAGGGTCCCATCTTCCTTTTCCGTATCTTTGAGTCCCTTGATCACGGAAATGTAGTCTTTCCCTGATGCTTGAACACCCTGTCGGATCTTTTCCAAAAAAGCATCTCTCAGATTTTCTTCGATGGCCATATTCTCCTGGGATCTGAAATATTCCTCCAGGGCATCACTCGTTTCAAAAAACTCATTTTTTTGCTTTAAGATGCGGGATGACGCGTTTTCTTTGGCATAATTTTGATAAGCGATGACGGATTCCGGCATTTTCTGGCTCAATGCTTTTAATCGCTGTATTCTTTCATCGATGGCCATACCCAGCTTTTCCTTCAAGCCCACAAAGAGGGGCGCCGTGAAATCGTCTGAAATGAACTGGGATCGAACATGTGCATACCACTGCATAAGTGCCATAAGGTTTGCAATATAAGCGATGTTTTTGACGACGACCCTTTTGATGTTTTGATACATTCCCGGCATAAAAGGCATGCTGCCGCCGCTACCCATCCCCGAAAAAATCAAACGTCCCGGCCTTAACTCATCTTTTCTGATGATTGAACCGGCCGCTGTAACGGTGCCGAACTCCAGGCGGCACGGTCCCACAAGCCCCCCCTGCCCTCCCAAGAATATGGGCCGCTGGTTGAGCATAACACCCCTGGGAACGTCTCCGATTAACGATGGCGTTGCTTTGTCCTGATTGGGCGTGTAGTTAAAATGAATGAAAGAACTTCCCACCTCGCTGTGATCCTTTCGGCTTGTACCGCCGGCCATTAAACAGTCACAAAAATTGATGAGACTCCCCAGGGTCACAAAAGGAAGAAGAATCGTCTGTTTCAGGCCAACCGAGTGGGCGACGCCCGAGTCTTCTTCCAGGATCGTTCCTTCCCGGACATTGGAATCAGAGCCCATACTCACGTTTTTCAGGAAAACAGCATCCCTGAAAAATCCGCCTTTAAGCTCAACCCGGGGTCCCAGTTGACAGTTTTTCAGGGTAACCGGTCCTTCATATCCCAGTTTCGAACCTTGAAGGATCAGCATGGATCGACCAAAGATCTTACATCCTGAATAAATGACCACCCCGTCGCCGGAGATCCGGTCAATATCGACTTCAGGGCCGATTTCAATACTTTGTGGATTGGGTATCTTGACGCCTTTTTCAAGCAGCTTTTCAATTTTCGATGGGTTCTGATGCTTCATGTTAACCTCTCTATACCGTTATCCCCGTTATCCACAGCCTTTGGGTCAGGTGACACCCCCCGGTCGGGGCGGGATTCATATTTCGAGATCGACATCTTCAAGATGGATGGAAAAATATTTTAAGAACAGGTTGTTTATCCTACAGAATGCCTGAATGTTCAAGTGCTTGTTAGAATCTCTTTCGGTGAATGAAATGACCAGTCCACCGACTTTATATTTTTCACAGAGATAATCGAGGTCATCGAAGGTGCCAAATATCGGATACCCCAGGAGCTTTTTACCGGCTTTCAATGGATCATCGTCCACAAAACCCACCGGCTTCAATCTGATTTTTTCGTTATTTAAAATCTCACGGAGCAATATTTCCCCGCCCCTGCCGGCACCGTATATCAGAACCGTATCCCCCAAAAGGGATTTTCTTTTCATGGCTTCCAGGAAAAGCCTGAACGACCCTCTGGTTCCCAGGATGAATCCGGTGGTCAACAACCAGTCGATTAAAAATATCCCTTTTGAAAAATCTTTAAACCGATACGTAAATGTCACTGCAACAATAGAGAAAATGGTCGCCAATGAAGACGCCTTGACATACGCATAGACATCGGTTGTGCTCATTTGGCCCCAGATGGCCCGGTAAACTCCCAACGTATAGAAAGCCAACAGCTTGCAGGCGATGACCGCCGGAAGTGATTTCAAAAATATTTTAAAATAAAATGGAAACGCACCGCCGCTGAATCGGAGGCGGTAGGAAAGATAATACGCGAAAGATATTAAGAAAATATCGAGAATAACCAGGACAATCTGGCGTTTATACGTCAGCTCCATCAGAATGGGCGTGTAGGGCTTGTCCCTTAATCGGGAAAATTCTTTTTCAGGATATACCCGCAGCTGAGCCAGATAGATGGTCATCAAGAGAATCGATATTGCCACCGGAACGATGACCGTTGGAGAGGTAAATGTGTCGGTTCTGCTGGTAAACAGGCCCGACATGCCTGAAACAGCACCGATGCCGTACAAAAATAAAACCGCTTTTTTTTCATTGAGACCCATAAGGACCAGCCGATGAGAGGTATGATCCTTTCCGCCCTTGGAAGCTCTTCTACCGCTTAAAAGGCGGACAGAGGTCACCATTGTGGTATCCAGGATCGGCACCATAAAAATCATCAGGGGTACGGCATACAGGGAGAGCCTGTGGGCTGCAGAAACTTCAGAGTAGACAAGCCCGAGCATGGACAGAGAAAAGCCGATCACAAGGCTTCCGCAGTCGCCCATGAAAATGGATGCAGGGTTGAAGTTATAAAAAAGAAACCCCCCCAAGGATCCGGCGATGATCAGGGATATAACTGAAGCTTCACCCAGACTCCCTTGGTATAGGAGCGACAGAAAAATTGCTGAAATAAGACCGACGCCGGCGCAAAGGCCGTCCATGTTGTCGATGAGGTTGAAAGCATTGGTGATCCCGACAACCCAGAAAATAGTGACCACGGTGTCGATGGTGAGGGAGGTAAACCAGTGGAGGCGAAATCCCAAGAAGGTCACCATCGATGCCGCCAATATTTGCCCGATCAGTTTGGTATGGGGTTTTATATTAATGAAGTCGTCTAAAAGACCGATTGCGAAAAGGAGGGCGGTTCCCATAAAGATTACCGCACCAATGGAAGGCAATCCTGTGGATTCTGATGTCCTGAAAACATAGGGGATGATGGTGTGAAAATCCGCAATGAAAAATAAAGGGAGTGAGATGCCGATGTATATGGCGATTCCGCCGAAAAGCGCAGTGGGTTTCCGGTGCCATCGCTCTTTTGTCGGATTTGCCATCCAGCCCTTGCGTATGGCGAGCTGACGGACAATCGGCGTAAGTCCAAGGCACAATAAAAAGGATGCGGCTGTGAGAATGTAAGGATTCAAAAACTTAATCAAGAGAAGGAAATTTTATGAATTAACCCACGGTACAGCGATATACGTCAAACAGCTATACCAACTGAAGTTCTTGTTTCGTAAAGTCTATAACCTGTTTCAGGATTTCATCGATATCGGTTTTGGGATTAAAATCGATTAGTTTCTTGATTTTTTCAATGCCCGGAACCCTGCGCTGCATGTCTTCAAAGTCTTTTCCAAAGGCCTTATCATAGGGGATAAACTCGATTACAGATTTGGATCCGGTTGCAGTGATAATTTTTTGGGCCAGATCGAAGATGGTTATCTCTTCAGTTCCACCCACGTTAAGCACTTGGCCCACGGCATCCTGTGCTTTGACCAGGGCCATCAGTGCCTGGACAACATCCTTAACATAGGTAAAAGTTCGGGTCTGAGTGCCGTCGCCGTATACCGTCAAAGGCTGGTTGTTCAACGCCTGAGCCACAAATCTGGGAATCACCATTCCGTAGGTGCCGGTCTGTCTTGGACCCACGGTATTAAAAAGGCGGGTGATGATGACATCCAGTCCATGGGTCCGATAATACGCAAGGGCGGTAAATTCATCCATGAGTTTTGATGCGGCGTAACTCCATCGGAATTTACTGGAAGGACCGTAGATAATATTATCCGTCTCCACTAAAGGGGCATGGGTGTGTTTGCCGTACACCTCCGAAGTCGAAGCAATCAAGGCTTTTTTCTTGAATTTGTTGCACAGCTCTAAAACCTTTTCGGTTCCTTGAATATTGATTTTTATGGATTCAAGAGGATTTTCCAAGATATAAAGAACACCTACAGCTGCAGCCAGATGGAAAACAACATCACAGATGCCGATCAGTTCCAGCATTAGGTCGTGGTGCAAAATGGTGTCGAAGTGGACAAAAAATTTGTTTGCAAAACGAGAATCTTCCTGTAAATGGCGAATATTGTCCAGGGTGCCGGTTGATAGATCGTCGATAATATAGACTTCATCGCCGTTTGCAAGGCATGCCTCCGCAAGATGAGACCCGATAAATCCGGCACCGCCGGTGATTAGAACCTTCATTACAACTCCCTGAGATTATTTTTTCATGAATGCCGTGCTGATGTGTCAAACTTTTTAGCGTATAATACGGTCATATGCAATGATATTATTCTCGTTTTTTACGCCATGGAGATCGTCTGTTCTGAAACCGGTTTCCAAACTAGGTGCCAAGCCATCGTTCCCGCCACATTTCCCACATTAAAATAGACCAGAGTCGATATTGGTGATTCTTTTCCCCGGACAGGTGTTCTTTTATCTTCTGTTCCACCAGAACGTGATTGAAGATCCCTTCTCTTTTTAAACGTTCGGAAGAGAGGTAGTCCAGCAGATGGGCCTTCAAATCCTTTCGAAACCAAAAATCGATGGGAACCCCGAATCCCATTTTAGGTCTTTCAAACAACGACGTCGGAACATATTGTGCTAAAAGCTTCTTTAAAAGATATTTGCCCGTCCCATTTCTGTACTTTAGGCTTTCAGGCAGCCTCGAAGTAAACTCCACGACACGGTGATCCAGGAGCGGCACCCGAACTTCCAGGCTGTTTGCCATGCTGGCCCGGTCAACCTTGGTAAGCATGGCATCCGGAAGATAGGTCTTGAGATCAACGCGCATAAGGCGTGACAATACGGGCCACCCTTGGGTCTCAAGAAATGTTTCTTCAAATCTGCCCAGGGGCAGTTTCATGTTCACAAGGGCCAAAATATCGTCTTCGGGCCACAGACATACGGTCATCCGGTAAAGGTCCTGAATGCGGCTCTTTCGCAAAAGTTTTAGCGCTTTTTCCCATTTGTCGGTAAAATTGGCAGCCCTGAAGCGTTGTGGCAAATGGGGCTGGATCGGGCGATAGCATCTTTCAACCCAGCTGGATGGAATCCGTTCAAAAAAATCGGCTATTCCAGTTTTAATGGTTTGCGGTAATCCTTGGAACGCCGATGATGCAGCCCGGGTACTCCAGTAACGGACATAGCCTGAAAATTGTTCGTCTCCGCCGTCACCGGAAAGGGCTACGGTCAATTTGCTTCGGGCAAAGCGGCATACCAGGGTCGTCGGGATTGCCGATGCATCGGCAAAAGGTTCATCATATATTTCGGGAAGGATTGAAATAAGATCCATGGCATCTTTGGGGGTGACATATAATTCGTTATGGTCGGTGCCCAAATGTTCTGCCACTTTTGAAGCCCAGGGTGCCTCATTATAGCCCGGTTCATTGAAACCGATGCTGAAGGTTTGGACCGGAGACGCGTTGACCTTCTGCATTAAAGCGACCACCATCGAAGAGTCGATTCCGCCGCTTAAAAGCGCCCCCAGGGGCACATCGCTGATCAACCGATCCGAAACCGCTGTGGTGAGAAGATCGTCCAGCCGGGACAGATATTCTTTTTCATTGACGTTGCGTTTATTTTCGTCCGGCGATCTTTCCGGGATGTTCCAATAGGGTTCTGTCCGTATGGTTTTGCCGTCAAACGTCAGGAAATGCCCCGGAGACAGTTTGTACGTATGGGCAAAAACGGTTTTAGGAGCTGGAATGTACTGGTAATGAAGAAAAAGTGGAACTGAATCCGGATCGATCTCTTTTGGAAAAGCCTTGAATGCCATCAAAGCTTTAAGCTCGGAGGCAAAAAGAAATGTATCGCCGTTGTGATAGAAATAGACGGGTTTGATCCCCATTCTGTCTCTGGCCAAAAACAGCGTTTTTTCGCCGCGATCCCAAATGGCCAGCGCAAACATGCCGACAAATTTATCCAGGCACTTCCTACCCCACTGCTGATATGCTTTAAGGATAACTTCCGTATCCGTATTGCTGTGAAATTTATAGCCATGATCAACCAACTCTTTCCGAATTTCACGAAAATTATAAACCTCACCATTGTAGACAATATTCAACTTGCCATCTTCACTTGCCATGGGTTGACGACCGGCACTGCTGAGGTCGATTATCGACAACCGGCGATGTCCCAGTCCGACCCCGGCCGACGCCTCAAAGAAAAGGCCGGAATCATCCGGGCCGCGATGGGCCAGCGACGATGCAGCGAGCGTTAGATCCTGCCTTAACTCGTTGAATCTTCTTTTTGTTATGAATCCTACAATTCCGCACATGGACAAGCCCTGGTGTCTATCATTTTTTGAAATTCAGTTGAGTATAATATATTTAAGATGGGACGATCATACATTTTTTTTTCGAACCACTCTGTGAATATGTGATAATAAACGTGAACCTGTGATTTGTATGCAATATTGGGTTTCGACCTTGCGTCGTCCACACTTCCCCATTCGCATCCTTAAACCGAAGTCATTGTGTAAAGTTTCGAAAGCGTGAATCCAGTCGGCTGTGGTTTCAGCCAGAAACCCGTTTACACCGTCTTCAACGATATCTGGATTAACGCCAACCCGAGACGCGACGACGGGTCGACCGCAAGCCATATATTGAATTAATTTGTACCCGCACTTCCCCCGGGTCCAAGGATTGTCCGGCATCGGCATGATGCCGACATCAAAGTCCTGGATATCATCGACTTCGGACGTTTCCGACCAAGTGCGCATCACCGCCGGCATGTTTTTCAGATGAACAGGATCAGCGCCCACCAGGACCAATTGTGTTCTTTCATCTTTGCACAAATTGGCGATGGCCGGCTCAACAATATGGAGATACCGTGCCGTAGTGGGAGACCCTATCCAGCCAATTGTAAATACAGATTTCTCTCGATACGGTTTTAGGCGGTATCGTTCTATATCGATCACCGAAGGCAGGATTTCAACCCGCTTTGCCCCAGCTCTTTTAGCCCGATTTCCCAAATAGTTGTTGCCCGCAACCACCAAAGCTGCCCGCCGCATCACTTTGTCGATTTTTCGCCCCAACAGGGTTCGCACCACATGGTTTGAATGTAAGTCATATCGGTGGAAAATAGCATCATCAAAATCGACGATATAGGGGAGTCCGATGCCGGCAAGTATTGTTTCAACCACTGCTGGCAGCCATGGTAAGACCTCGTATTCGACCATCAATACATCGAATCGATTGCTTTTTAAGAGAAAAACAAGTCGTCGAATGTAGGAACGAAGGATGTTTGCAAGGCCCATCGGCTTGCTTGCGTAAAGATCAATCAGGTATTTGGTATCGAAAAAAGGCGCCACCGTAACTTGAATGCCGTTTCGGCTTAGATACGGCAAATACTGATAAGACCGAATCCTGCTGCTGGCGCCAAGGCGACTGTAACGGCTAAGGAGAAGAATTTTCATGGGTTGGATGGTTTTTTTATCATTTCATATTTAATTTCATAACAGGGAATCATATAACAAAGATTTTCTTCATAAAATTCCATCAGGTATCTGTTAAGGTTAAATATAAATTGAAATATTTTTTTTATCCCCCATCTACCGTAAAAGGGTCTCGGCGACTTAAAAACCAGCTGAACACCAGAAAGATCGAACATGGGCACTTTATGGTAGGTAGGCACCTTTCTGGTGAATAGGGAATCTTCGGATAAATAAGAGAAGCTATAGAGACCGAATTGTGTTTTATGCGTAACATCGGAATAATAGTATGGGTTTGAAAAATGTGGCGTCACAACGATCAACCGCCCATTGCTTTTCATGAGTCTGGCCAATTCTTCCATGAGTGCTCCGACATCTTCAAGATGTTCAAAACAATGGTATGAATACACCGCCGAGACTTTGTTATCGGGTATTTTTTTCAATACCTCATACAGATTGCCCACAATATCAACGCAATCGTAATCAAGGGAATCGATACAAATCGTATCAGGGTGCCTTTTCCGGTTTCCACAGCCCAGTTCGAGAGATAGATCCTTTAGCGAATCTATCCGGCCCAAAACATTATTTTTGTCGACGATCCCCATATCAAGCCTTTTTAAATTTTTGTGAAAATTATAAAAACCCATTAATCATGGGTCATCAATTTGACTGCCAAACATTTTGAATTGAGCCAGAACCATTCCCTTTTCATCGGTATCCAGGAGCTTAAACCACGCTGCAAAGAAAAATACCGAGAGAAAGAATACCAGGAACAGTGTTTTCATAAAAAGGGTGTCAGGGAATGTGGCAAATAGAAATATCGGAAGCACGCTTCCGATGAAAACCATCTTTTTTATCATCATTTCCTTTCCGATAATTAACAACCGATGGGCCATGACAAACATGCACACCGTATCCAAGCATATCCGAAAAAACCATGCCATGGCTGCCCCCACAATTCCATGGGTGTGAATCAGAAACCACAATCCGAGAATATAAAAAGGAAGCTCGACCATATGTAGTTTGCCGGTAAGATCAGGCCGACCCGCACCTTGGATCAGACCGTATGGTACCTGGCCCAGACTATGAACGAACACACCGACGGTAATCCACTGCAAAACAGTGGTGCTGTTTCGAGCAAATTCTTTACCCAGCCATAAATTCAGACCATCGTGGGCCAAGGTAACAAGGATAAGGGTCAATGGAAAAATAGCGATAAAAACGTATTTTACACCCCGCTCAAAGAGCCGTGCAGTGCGGTTGCGATCCTGTACGTAACTCGTAGAAAAGGCGGGGAACAGAACGCCCATCAGGGCGCCTGAGATCAGCAAGATTTTTGTTACCACTTCACTGGGGGTTGCGTAATAAGCAACCGCGGAAACTGATATGACGGCTCCGATAAAAAACCGATCCAAATACATCATCAGAGGGCTTACGATGTTGCTGACGGTCATCCAACTGCCAAAACGAAATAAAGGCCCGATGATAGAACGTTCCAAAACAACACCCCGATGCAGATTCGGAACGATTTGAAAACAAAACAGAAGTTGCACCATGCAGGCGATCAGGCGACCGACAACCAAAACCCCCACCACCGGAAAAAGGTTTTGTGTAAAAGGCAATACGAGCAGCGGAGCGGTAAAACTATAAACCCCCAAGGGGATACGAACCATATTTGTAAGATCGAATCGCTGATACGCGTCCAGTATGCCCCGCAAACCGACACTTATGATCACAATCGGTACGGAGAAGACCAGAAGATAAAAGGCGTTTAGGGTTTCGGATGCCAAAAAAAGGGGAATCTTGATCAGATCCTGTATCAAATAAGGCAAAAACCAGCTTGCGGTAAAGGCCACCAGAATGCCGATGAAAAACATAACAAAAAGAGAGGTCCAGATAAGAGCAGGTATCTTTTGCGTCTCCCCTGCCCCCAGATTTTCCGCAACCAGTTTTGTCAGCGCACGTCCTAACCCCAGATCGAATAGACTCAAATATCCTATGATAACCCATGCCAAGGTTAATATGCCGAAACGTTCGGTTCCCAAACCCTTAACAAGCAGCGGTATCGCGAAAATTGCAACCAGCATCGGTAGACCATAGCCCAAAACATTTAAAATGGTATTTCGGGCCAGCAATTTTCCTTGTGTTAATTTTTCTGCAGAATTTGGATCGGGAACAATCATTCTATACCATCAGCAACGGGAAGCCATGTTTCGCAAAGTTTGAAATATTATTAAATCACGATCTTTTTCTATGGTTAGGATGAGAGAAAAAAACTAAAAGAAAAAAAACGTTATGGTATTGGAAATACATATAACACTTCGATTCAGTCTTGCAAACGGTAAAGTTGGTCTAAATGAGATGGCCCATAAGTTAGTGCCCATCCACAATTGTAAAAAAGGCACGGTGCGTTTCCAATTCATAAATGAGCAATTTTTGTCCGGATCAAGGCCGCACAAGGGTTTTCGGCGAGGCATACTCCCTGTATGCCGCAGCCGGAAACCCGCGGAGAACGCAGATCCGGGCAAAAAGGGCCATTTATGGATGGAAACAAGTTAATAGAATTGAACAGATGATTGATGCAAAAGAAATCGGTCATCGTCCCGGTAGAATGGTACGGTGCTGAGCAATTAAAACCGGCGATGTTCTCAGAACGCTTTTTCCTTGTGGAACTGTGAAATAAAGTCATGTCTTGATGGGCAGGTCATCATCGGTGGCGCCCACATTTTTGAGCGGTTCAATGGGGAAATATGAGAAGGGTCTATTTTATATCTTTTCATCACCTTTTATTCATTAGGCCGGTATAGAGAGATTCCAGGTCTCTTAACAGCCGTTTGTGGGAATACTGCCGAGTTACAAAATCCTTTGCGCGTTTAGTTCGCCGACGGTTTTCATCCGAACCGTTTTTCATAAGATATTGAAGCCCGTGGGCAAAACTCTCGGCATCATTTTTTCTGCAAAGCAAACCTCTTTCACAGGTCTGAAAACCATTTGTAGTCGAGGGTTCGTCCGGAGCACCCAAAAGATCTTTGATGCCCCCCGCATCGGTGGCGATGACCGGAACAGAAGACGCCATGGCTTCAATAACAGAGACGGGGGTTCCTTCGTTTATGGACGTCAGGGCGAGAATGTCCAAATCGGCATACACTGAATGAACATCGATCACCCAACCACAGAAACGTATATGATCCGATAGACCTTGTTCCTGACAGTATTTTTCCAGCACACTTCTCAATTCACCATCTCCGACGACAATGAACTTAGCGTTGACGTCAGGATTTTGTTCGAGAAAAATCTTTACCCCATTTAAAAACATAACGTGGTTTTTTATGGGAACCAGGCGACCCACGATTCCGATCAAGAATGTATTGTCATCGATCCCCAATCTTTGCCGAAACGGATGTTCGCACCGGTTGCTTTCCAGAAAAGTTTTTAGTTGGAACCCCAGTCGGATGGTTTTGATCTTATGGGCTGGCGTAATCCGGTATTTATCAGAGAGTTCGTGTTTCTGGGTATTGCTGATGGCAATAATGACGTCGGTAAATTTCGATAAAAGGCGTTCGACCCATATAAACGCCTGAGAAACGGGTTTTTTGAAATATCCTTCAAATACATGGCCATGAAATGTATGAATGGTTTTGATTTTATGGTGAGAAAAAAGGTTGTATAAAAATCCGGCGATCCTGGCACAAAAGCCGGCCTTGGCCGTATGGGTGTGCACGATATCGGGCTTTTC